>JBDSSR010000112.1:0-14859 GCA_039928675.1 Sphingomicrobium sp.
ATGCTGGTGATCATCCACCGAACCGACGACCCCCTCGTCGAAATCACGCTGACCACCGTCGCCGCCTACGGCTCGTTCCTGATCGCCGAACATTTCCATGCGTCGGGTATCATCAGTGCTTTGGCTGCCGGGCTGCTCGTCGGAAGCTTCGGCGCCCGCCTGATGTCGCCCAGTGGACGCGAGCGAGTCCATTGGGCGTGGGAGTATTTTGCGTTCCTCGCCAACAGCTTCGTGTTCATCCTCATTGGAATGAACGTCGCCAACAGCCCACTCCAGCTCTTGAGCTGGGTTGCCGCGGTGGTCGCGATCTTGCTGGTGCTCGCCGGCCGGGGACTTTCGATCTACCCGCTTGCAGCGCTGTTCAGGCGCTCGCGCTGGCGATTGTCGGCCGCTTACCAGCACACCCTGTTCTGGGGCGGCTTGCGCGGCGCCCTCGCCCTCGCACTGGCGCTTGCGGTCCCCGCAGTCGTTGCGGAGCGCAATGCGATCATTCTCACGGCGTTCGTCGTGGTCGCCTTCTCGATCCTTGTTCAGGGACTGACCATGCCGTGGTTGATCGCGCACTTTGGATTGGCAGGCCCAAAGCCCGGCGATGGAGCGGTTGCCGCTCCGGGCGCGCATCCCTAGCTAGCGAGGCGTGAGCCTGGACCAGCAGCCCTTCAAGATCGCCGCGTTCCGCTATTACTGGCTGGCGCGACTGACGGCGACGATCGGGCAGATGGCGATGGTCATCGTCATTGGCTGGCAGGTCTACGACATTGCCCGCGGATCGATGGGGGTGAAGGAAGCCGCCTTCCGCCTCGGAATCATCGGACTGGTCCAGTTCGTGCCGCTATTCCTGCTGACGCTCATCACCGGCTGGGCCGCCGACCGGGTCGACCGGCGGTGGATCGCGCGCGCGTCGATCGCGCTCGAACTGGGTTGCGCGGCCGCGCTTGCGTGGTTTGCCGCGAACCGGACGACGACGCTCGAAGTGCTTTACGTCGTTGCCGCGTTGCTCGGCGTAGCGCGGGCCTTTGCCGGCCCCGCCCTTGGCGCGCTTGCTCCCAATCTCGTCCCGCGCAAGATTCTGCCCCGGGCAATCGCTCTGTCGTCGATCGCGTGGCAGACCGGCGCCATTCTCGGTCCAGCGCTCGGCGGCTATCTTTACGCCTGGTCACCGCAAGCCCCGTACATCGCAAGCGCCGGCTTGTTCGCGCTGGCCTTTGTCTGTCTGCTTGCAATCGGCCCGGTTCAGCGGAGCGAGATCGCGCGCGGAGTGAACCCCTGGGCACAGATGGTCGAAGGGCTTCGTTACGTCCGCCACAACCGGCTCGTGCTGGGGGCGATCAGCCTCGACCTGTTCGCGGTCCTGCTTGGCGGCGCAACCGCGATGCTTCCGGTATTCGCCCGAGACGTTCTTCACGCGGGCCCCGCCGGCCTCGGCCACCTTCGTGCGGCTCCGGCCCTCGGAGCGACACTCACCGCCTTGTTCTTTTCGTTCCGGCCACTGAAGCACGATGTCGGCGCCAAGATGCTCGCCGCGGTCGGTGTGTTCGGAGTTGCGACGATCGTCTTCGGGGTTTCGCGCTCGATGCCATTGTCGCTCGCCTGTCTCGCACTGCTCGGTGCCGCCGACATGTTTTCGGTCTATGTTCGCCAGTCGCTGATCCAGCTCCACACACCCGACGAGATGCGCGGGCGGGTCGGCGCGGTGTCCTCTCTGTTCATTTCGGCGTCGAACGAGTTGGGAGAGGCGGAGTCCGGCTTCCTCGGCGCGCTGATCGGCCCGATCGCGGCAGTCATCGCCGGCGGCGTTGGGGCGATTGCTGTGGTCGTAATTTGGTCCCGCTGGTTTCCCGAACTTCGGCTTGCCAAACGTTTCGACGCGGCCGAGGGACAGCCCGAACCCGAAAACTGAAAGAAAGGTCCCGCGCGATGAAGGCTGCGAACATTCTCGAGACGATCGGCGACACGCCCCACGTCCGCGTCAACCGGCTGTTCGGCGACAAGGCGAACGTCTGGATCAAGCAGGAACGGGCCAACCCGGGCGGTTCGATCAAGGACCGGATCGGAATGGCGATGATCGAGGACGCCGAGCGTCGCGGCCTGCTCAAGCCCGGCGGAACGATCGTCGAGCCGACCAGCGGCAATACCGGCATCGGCTTGGCAATGGCCGCCGCGGTCAAGGGCTATAAGGTCATCCTCGTCATGCCCGAAAGCATGAGCGTGGAGCGCCGGCGACTGATGCTCGCTTATGGCGCGACCTTCGATCTCACCCCGCGCGAAAAAGGCATGAAGGGCGCGATTGCGAGAGCAGGCGAGATCGTCGGCGAGAAGCAGGGCGCGTGGATGGCGCAGCAATTCGAAAATCCGGCGAATGTCGCGATCCATGTCCACACCACCGCTCAGGAAATCCTTCGCGATTTCGCCGATAACCCGCTCGACGCAATCATTACCGGAGTGGGCACCGGGGGACACATCACCGCCTGCGCCCAGGTGCTCAAGCCCAAGTGGCCCGGCCTCAAGATCTTCGCGGTCGAGCCGACGCTGTCCCCGGTCCTGTCGGGCGGCGATCCCGGGCCCCACCCGATCCAGGGAATCGGCGCCGGATTTGTCCCTGCGATCATGAACACCGAACTGCTCGACGGGGTGATTCAGGTCGACCCCAATGACGCCAAGGAAATGGCTCGCCGGTCAGCTCGTGAAGAAGGCATGCTGGTCGGCATCTCGTCGGGTGCAACGCTTGCAGCGATCGCTCAGAAGTTGCCGGAACTCGGCGCTTCTGCTCGAGTCCTCGGCTTCAACTACGACACTGGCGAGCGCTATTTGTCAGTACCGGACTTCCTTCCCGAGGAATCTTAATCGGCCGCTAACCTCATTCGTTTGGAGCGCGGTTAACTCGGCCCCGATAAACCCCCTGGTGATGGTCCGACGGCCCGTCCGCGCGCCGGCCATCCTGTGGGGTTTTTGAATTCATGCGCAGATCGCGTTTTGCGACCAGTGTCGACCGGGAGGACATCAGCCAGCGGCTTTCGATCGGCGATTCGTTGACGTTCGATATCAAGGTTCCCGACACGGATCGCGAGGAGACGCTGTGCGAATGGCGCGCTTCAAGCCTCGAGCACGCTCCGATGCTGCTTGGCGCGACGCACTTGCTGATCGCTGGAACCTGCATGGTCCTGTCGCGGACTCCGGCGGTGCAAATCCTGGACAATCCGTTCATTCCCGCGGCGTTCTCGCTGATACTCGACGCAGCAGCGACCACCCTGACCTTCGCTCGCAAGCGGTTCGGGGTCGCACCGCACACCTTGGTGCGAATGATCGGCATCTATCTCGCCCTCAGCGCGGGCTTGTGGACATGGTTCGGGCTGACGGTCGCCGACGACGTGTTCGCAGTCCCGATTTCGGCCGCTCCGATCGCGATGATCTCCGGGATCGCGATGGGCACGATCGTGTCCCTTGGCTCGCCGCCGCTGGCGCTCGTCAACCTCATTACGTCGGTCGCTGCTGCATTGATCCTGGGCGGCTCGCCGCTGGTTGCGGGCGGAGTTGCGATCCTGTCAGCCGCGCTGTTTGGCTACAGCATTGCAAGCGCACGAACGTTCATCACCACCGGCCGCCAGTGGCTCCTGGTTGGATCGCAGGCGCGAAAGGCCCAGCATTTCGTCGATGAATTCGAATCGACCGGTCGCGGCTGGTTCTGGGAAACCGATTCGACCGGTACCTTGTCCTATGTCTCGAAGCAGCTTGCCGACGACTTCCAGTGCGAACCTAGCGCTTTGCTCGGTCGCCAGTTCACCGACCTCCTCTCGGTCGACAGCGCAACATCGGATTCGATGGAGGAACGCAAGACTCTGGGCTTTCACTTGTCGGCCCGATTCCCATTTTCCGATGTCGTCGTTCGCCCCGCCAGCGAGCAGGATGTTCACTGGTCGCTGTCGGGCAATCCGGTATTCGATGAGCGCGGCCGCTTCCTCGGGTTCCGCGGAATCGGCACCGACCTTACCGAACAGCGCAAGTCCGAACGCGAAATTTCTCGCCTCGCCCGCTTCGACTCGCTGACCAGCCTGCCCAACCGGGCGATGATGCGCCAGACGCTCGACGAGGCGCTTCGCAACGCCGCTCACCGCAAGCGGGGCTGCGCCTTGTTCATCATCGACCTCGATCGCTTCAAGAACGTTAACGACACGCTTGGCCACCCGATCGGTGATGCACTGCTTCGCCAAGTCGCCGACCGGCTGAAATCGGCGATGGGTAATCACGGCCAGGTTGGCCGGCTCGGCGGGGACGAATTTCAGGCGGTGCTTCCCGGCGTGGTCGATATCGGACTTCTCGAATCGCTTGCTCGAACTCTCATTGAACAAACCTCGCGGCCCTATTTGATCGAAGGTCACAGAGTGACGATCGGAGCCTCGCTTGGAATCGCGATCGGCGATCCGGGGCGGGCCAGTGCCGACGCGCTGGTCCGCAACGCCGATCTGGCGCTCTATGCTGCCAAGGGCGCCGGGCGCGGCAAGCATTGCTTCTACGTCCCCTCGATGCACAGCGAGGCAGCCGAGCGCCAAGTGCTCGAAAACGATCTTCGCCAGGCCATCGAACGCGGCGAACTGTCGGTCAATTACCAGCCGATCGTTCGCGCTGGCGGAGAGGAAATCTCGGGCTTCGAGGCGCTGGTTCGCTGGCAGCACCCGACCCGTGGGGCAATCTCCCCATCCAAATTCATCCCGCTTGCCGAAGAGGCCGGGCTGATCGGGCCGATTGGCGAATGGGTCCTTCGAACCGCGCTCGACGAAGCCGCTCGGTGGCCTGACCACATTCGAATCGCGATCAACCTTTCACCGCTGCAGTTCAATGACCCCAATGTCGCCGAAATGGTCGGGAGGCACCTGCTGGAAACCAAGGTTCGCGCAGCGCGGGTCGAGCTCGAGATTACCGAGGGGGTGTTCCTTGCCGAAGGCGAAAGTACTGACGAGACCTTCGCCAAGCTAAAGAAGCTTGGAGTCCGGCTTGCGCTCGATGATTTCGGCACCGGCTACAGCTCACTTGGCTATCTGAAGAAAGCGCCATTCGACAAGATCAAAATCGACCAGAGTTTCGTTCGCGGGGCGGCATCGACGACCCAGCGCAACGCGGCGATCATCCGCGCCATCGTCACCCTCGCCGAAACGCTCGGCATGGATACCTGCGCCGAAGGGGTCGAGACTCACGACGACCTGCAGCTGATCCGCGAGCTCGGAGTCAGCATGGTCCAGGGCTACATCTTCGGCCGGCCGAGCGTCGCCGAAGTGGCGCGCGAGCTTGCCAATCGCGAGCGGGTAGAGGCCGACGGCTATCGCTGCATTCGCGAACCGCGCCATCGACTGATGCGGCGAGCGATCACCTCGATCGGCGGCGAGACGATGGAAGTCCGGCTGCGCAACATTTCGGCCGCCGGAGCGCTGGTCGAATGCGCGGTCGCGGTTACGCCGGGGACCGAGCTTGCAATCGACATCGTCGGTGTCGGGCCAATGCGCGCGGTCGTGCGCTGGGCCCAGACACAGATGTTCGGAGTCGAGTTCACCGAGGCGTTCGACCTTGGTCGGCTGGCCGCCAAGCGCGAGCTTCCGGATTCGCGAGCGCCGGGCGGTTGGTACGCCGAGCAGAGCCGCGCCGGTTAGCGCAGGCTGCTCATTCGGCGCGGCGCAGCGGTCGCGCGATCCTTTCCGTAGAAGTCGTCAAAATAGACGATCGACGTCCCGCTCGGTACCGCCGTCAGATACGTAATGTAGAGCGGCACCGGGCTCGGCAGATTGACCTTCTGCTCGGGCTTTGCACCCTGGGTCGTTGGCGGGTGACCATTGAACAGCCAGCGCGACAGCCGCGCCGCATCCTCGAGCCGGACGCAACCATTGCTTTGCAGCCGCGCGGCATCCTCGATCTTCTCTTTTTCCGGCGTATCGTGAAGCCAGATTCCCTGCTCGTTGGGGAACATGAACTTCATCTTGCCCATCGAGTTGGCAGGTCCGGGCTTCTGCCGCATCCGCACCTTCAGCTGTCCGGCCGCGACCGCCCGCCAATTGATCGACATCGGGTCGATGACCCGGGCGTTATCCGACCAGTCGGAAAGGACTTCATAGCCCCGGTTCCTGAAATAGGCCCGGCCCTCCTTGAGGATGGTCGGGGCCAGCTTGCGCGAGGTGATGTCCGGCGGCGAGTTCCAATAGGGGTTGAGCGCCTCGTAACGGATGAAGGCGTTCATCATCGGAGTTTGCGCAATCGCGTCCGGGCGTCCCGCGACGACCCGCATCGAGTCCACGACCTGCCCGTTTTCATACATGTAGAGCCTTGCCGCCGGCGGGTTGACGATCACGTATCGGCCCGTCCCGGCGGGGAGCGCGCGAGCGCGGTCAAGATTGACCATCAGCACCCTGCGCTGGGCTTCGCTGCGATACATGCGCGACGCGATCGCAGAGCGAAGCTGGCCATAAATCGGGTTCATCCAGCCCATCTTCGAGACAAAGTCGGACAGCGATGGTGCATCGGCGGCCCGGCGAAGCAATTCGCCTTGGGCAAGCGGCACCGGCTTGAGCGCCCGGTCGACATAGATGATTCCCACATTGGGATCGTGCCGAACGTCGGTCGCGTAGCTGTAGAGCGCGGAGTTGAGCATCGCCTCGGCACGCTGGACCGCGCCCGGGTTGCCGCCTTGCGCTTCCTGCACCGCTCGGGTCAGTCCCCGCACATTATAGCGCCTGGGATTGAGGCCGTCGGCCTGCGCAGTTGAAAGCAACTGGATCAGCTGCTGCGCTGCGGCGCCCGCGTTCTGGCCAAACCAGCGCGGCGCAATTGCCCCGGCCTGAGCGGCTGCCGGTGAGGGCGCAAGCGCTCCCGCGACCGGCAGCCCGGCCGCGAGTGCGACAGCAACCACCGCCAATCGGCGAAAGCTATTCAGCGGAGTCGGGCTGCTCGGGAAATTAATCATGATGTTCCTTCATTGTCCTCGGGCGTTCATTCGTTCGGGGACTGGTGCGGGTTCGGTGTAGTATCACGGAACTCGCGTCGGGCCTTATCGGCCCCGTCCAATGAACCGAAACTGTCGCGAATATCTGTAAAAAAGAAGCGCCGGCGAACCTCGCCGACGCTCCTTCTTTCAATTTGGCAGTGGTCCGTTTGATTAGTAACGACGGCTGACGCTGACGTTACGGACATAACCGCGGGCATCGACGTCGCATCGGAAATTGAGATCCGCCGAGGCCGCGCTGTTGTAGCCGAGCGCGCCATAGGCACCGACGCCGTACGGGCTGTAATTGTTGGACGCATAACGCCCGCTGGTCGCAAGGCCGCTGATCCGCGTCATTCCATAGCCGCGCGGCTGGATGCTGGTGATGCCCACAACCCGGCCCGAACTCTGCGGAACGCCGACAAGGCTGCCAAGAATGCTCCCCAGCGACGTGCGGTTGTACAGCCGGCTCTGAACCGCGGCGGTGCACTGCCGCTGCCCGACGCTGCTGGCATAGGAATTCTGCGCGTAGCCGGAGTTTTGGCCGTAACCGTAGTTCTGGCCATAGGTCTGGGCGTAGCCGTAGGGCTGCGTATATCCGTAAGACTGGGTGTAGCCGTAGGTGGGCTGGGTATAGCCGTAGGCCTGAGCCGAAGCCGGAACGGCGGCGGTAATGGCGGCAAGACCGGCGGCGCCGGCAAGAAGAGTTGTAATCGTACGCATGACTGATGATCCTTTCGAATAGCTCATTTCGAGACGAAAGAGCCTGTTTGATCACCCAACGCGCGAAGGCTCTGACCCTTTCCGGCGTTGGTCGCGGAGAGGGTTCGATTCGGCGCGAAGTCCTGAACGGGTGTTCATTTTGAACCCGTGATGTGGCCAAACCACCGTTTGAAAGGCGTTGCCGACCGAAGTGCTAAAATGCCTCGGCGGGAAGCGCCATCAGCGTTTCCGCACCGGCTTCGACCTTGCGCAGATGGCCGTTCGAAAGCGGCAGCTCGCGCTGGGCGTAGAAACGGGCCGTAGTCAGCTTGGCCTCGAGGAAACCGCGGTCCTCACCTCCATCGTCGAGCGCCAGTTGCGCGGCCCGGGCCATCTTCAGCCACATCCAGCCCAATGCGACGAGGCCCATCAAGTCCATATAGGCATAGGCTCCAGCGCCCGCATTGTCGGGGTCGCCGATACTGTTGTGAGCAAGCCATATGGTCGCCGCCTGAAGATCCCTGACGGCCGCTTCGAGAGCGCTGGCAATGCCCGCCGGGTCGCCCGCCGCCTTGGCCTCGGCAATGTCCTTGCCGAGTTCGCCAAGGAACGCGCGGACTGCGCGACCGCCGTCTCGCGCAAGCTTGCGGCCAACCAGGTCCATCGCCTGAATGCCGTTGGTGCCTTCGTAGATCTGGGCGATCCTTGCGTCGCGGACGAACTGTTCAAGCCCATGTTCGCGGATATAACCGTGCCCCCCCAGGACCTGCTGGGCGTGGACCGCGGCGGCAAACCCCTTGTCGGTCAAATAGGCCTTGATCACCGGGGTCAGAAGCCCGAGCAGATCGTCCGCCGCCTGCCGCTCGGCTTCATCGGGGGAGCGGCGAATGAGGTCGACCTGAAGAGCGCCCCACAGCACCAGCGCCCGGCCGCCCTCGTTCCACGCGCGCGCCTCCATCAGCATCCTGCGAATGTCGGGATGAACGATGATCGGATCGGCCCTTGCACCGGCCTCGCGCTCGCTGTCCTTGAGTGCCCGCCCCTGACGCCGATCGCGGGCGTAGGCTGCCGCATTCTGGTAGGCGACTTCGCCCTGCGCCAAGCCCTGGAGCCCGACCCCCAGGCGCGCTGCGTTCATCATGATGAACATCGCCTGCAGGCCCTTTTCCGGCTCGCCCACCAGCCAGCCGTTGGCGCCGTCATAATTCATCACGCAGGTCGCGTTGCCGTGGATTCCCATCTTCTTTTCCAGCGCTCCGCACGACAGACTGTTGCGCTCGCCAAGCGAGCCGTCGTCGTTGACGAGGATCTTGGGAACCACGAACAGCGAAATGCCTTTCACCGTGTCCGGCGCTCCGGCGATCTTAGCGAGGACCAGGTGGATGATGTTTTCAGCCAGGTCGTGCTCGCCCGACGAGATGAAGATCTTGGTTCCGGTGATTGCGTAGCTGCCATCGCCTTTGGGTTCGGCGCGGGTCTTGAGCAGCCCCAGGTCGGTCCCGCAATGCGGCTCGGTCAGGTTCATCGTGCCGGTCCACGCGCCGGTCACCATCTTGGGCACGTAGGTCGCCTTGATCTCGTCCGACGCCTTGACCAGCAATGACGCAATCGCACCACTGGTCAGCCCCTGGTACATTTCAAAGCTGTGGTTGGCCGACAGCACATATTCTCCGATCGCAGTCCCGATCACCTGCGGCAGTCCCTGCCCGCCATATTCCTCCGGCGCCGTCAAAGTCGGCCAGCCGGCCGCGCAGAACTGGTCATAGGCCTGCTTGAACCCCGGCGGAGTCGTGACCGATCCGTCGGCGTTGCGCTTGCACCCCACTTCGTCGCCGACCGCGTTGAGCGGCTGGAGCACCTGTTCGCAAAACCGCGCCGACTCCTCGAGGATCGCCGCAACCAGGTCGGGCGTTGCACTGGCGAAGCCCGGGAGGTTGGAATACCGCCCGATGTCCAGCACCTGGTCGAGAATGAACTGGGTGTCTTTTACCGGCGCCTTGTAGATGGGCATTCGAGCTTACCTCCTTGTCAGTACGTACTATTCCGCAACCCCCGGCCGGACAAGCGTGCGGTCCCGTGCATCCGTCGTTCAGTCCGCAACGTATAGTTAAGCGAAGTGGAGATGAGCATGAAGACAATCGTTCTTGGTGTTGCCGCGGCAACTGCAATCGCTGCCGTAGCAACCCCTGCACAGGCGGATACCGCGGTCCTCGCCGGTGGCTGTTTTTGGGGCATGGAGTCGGTGTTTGAGCATGTGAAGGGCGTCAGCGACGTCGTCTCGGGCTATGCGGGCGGAAGCGCTGCCACTGCGCATTATGAGGATTCTGATTCGGGCCATGCTGAGGCCGTTCGGATCACCTACGACCCACGCCAGATCAGTTATGCCCAACTGCTTCAGGTGTATTTCGTCGTTGCCCACGATCCCACTCAGGTCAATCGTCAGAGCCCCGACGTCGGAACCAGCTATCGCTCGGCAATCTTCCCGCAGAACGCTATCCAGGCCGCCCAGGCGAAAGCGTTCATCGCCCGGCTGACCGCCAGCCACGCCTTTTCCGCGCCGATCGCGACTCGGATCGAACAGGGCGGATTTTACCCGGCCGAAGCCCATCATCAGGATTTCGCACGGAAGAATCCGTCCTATCCCTACATCGTCGTCAACGACCGCCCCAAGGTGGTCGCACTCAAGCGGCGCTACCCGGATCTCTATCACGGCTAAGTTGTT
Organism: Sphingomicrobium sp.; assembly: GCA_039928675.1. Taxonomy (GTDB): domain Bacteria; phylum Pseudomonadota; class Alphaproteobacteria; order Sphingomonadales; family Sphingomonadaceae; genus Sphingomicrobium. The sequence goes on from JBDSSR010000112.1 coordinate 10,386, forward strand.
AGTTTTTCAGATTTTCTGATCCCGGGGGCGACAAAGCCCAAGCGCTTGCCTATATCACCCGCAGTGTCGGCAAGCGCCGTCTCCGGGGACCAGATTCGATGCTGACGACCAACCCGTTCGATCCCGATGGCCTCGATGCCGACAAGCTTCGCGAGGAGTGCGGCGTATTCGGCATCTGGGGCGCCGACAATGCCGCGGGCTTCGTTGCGCTCGGGCTTCACGCTCTCCAGCATCGCGGCCAGGAAGCAGCTGGCATCACCAGTTTCGACGGGCGGCATTTCCACTCGCATCGCGCGATGGGCCATGTCGCCGGCAATTTCGACCGCGACGATATCATTCGGCTGCTCGCGGGGCGAACCGCGATCGGCCACGTCCGCTATTCGACCACCGGTGAGACAGCGTTGCGCAACGTCCAGCCGCTGTTCGCGGAACTTGCCGAAGGCGGCTTTGCGGTCGCTCACAACGGCAATCTGTCCAACGCGATGAAGCTTCGCCGGACGCTCAACAGGCGCGGCTCGATCTTCCAGTCAACCAGCGATACCGAGGTCATCATCCACCTCGTCGCGACGTCGAGTTCCACCATCCCGCTCGACCGCCTAACCGACGCCTTGAGCCAGGTCGAAGGCGCCTATTCGCTCGTCGTCCTCACCGAGGGCGGGCTGATCGCCTGCCGCGACCCGCTCGGCATCCGCCCACTCGTCATGGGCAAGCTTGGCGAAGCGACGATCTTCGCTTCGGAGACCGTTGCGCTGGACGTCATCGGAGCAAGCTTCCTCCGCGATGTCGAGCCCGGCGAGATGATCGTCGTCAACGATAGTGGAATCCGCTCATTCCGCCCGTTCGCCAAGGCCGCGCCGCGCCCTTGCGTGTTCGAACATGTCTATTTTTCACGCCCCGACAGCATCGCTGAAGGCATTTCGGTCTATGAAGTCCGCAAGGGCATCGGCGCCGAGCTTGCCCGCGAAGCGCCGGTCGAGGCCGATTACGTGGTTCCGGTTCCCGACAGCGGGGTTCCAGCTGCGATCGGCTTCAGCCAGGCGTGCGGCATCCCGTTCGAGCTTGGGATCATCCGGTCGCACTATGTCGGGCGAACGTTCATCCAGCCGAGCCAGGAAGTTCGCCACCTCGGCGTCAAGCTCAAGCACAACGCCAACTCTGCACTGGTCGCGGGCAAGCGGATCGTTCTCATCGACGATTCGATCGTTCGCGGAACCACGTCGGTCAAGCTGGTTCAAATGATGCGCGATGCCGGTGCTCGTGAAGTCCACATGCGGATTGCTTCGCCACCGACCCGCAACAGCTGCTTTTACGGAGTCGATACGCCCGAACGCGCCAAGCTTCTCGCGGCGCAGATGAACGTCGAGCAAATGCGCGATTACATCAACGCCGACAGCCTCGCCTTCATTTCGATCGAGGGGCTTTACCGGGCGCTTGGAAGCGAGCGCGACAATGACCTTCCACAGCGCTGCGACGCCTGTTTCACCGGCGACTATCCGACCAGTCTGACCGACGCCGCGGACAAGAATGGCGGCCAACCCCTCGCTTTGGTCGCCAGCCGCTAAGCCGCTAAAGCCTCGCCGATGACCGATTCAAAGCCATTGTCGGGCAAGCTTGCGCTTGTCACCGGCGCCAGCCGCGGCATTGGCGCAGCAACTGCCCAAGCGCTCGCCGCGCGCGGAGCCCACGTCATTCTCGTTGCTCGCACCAGCGCCGCGCTGGAGGAAGTCGAGCAGCTGATCCATGAGGCCGGAGGGAGCGCGACGATCGCTCCGCTCGACCTCACCGATGGGACCGGCATCGGCAAGCTGGCCGGCGCGGTCACCGAGCGCTGGGGAAGCCTGGAAGTCCTGGTCCTCAACGCCGCGACGCTGGGATCGCTGACCCCGGTGCAAGACATCGACCCCAAGGAATTCGCCCGGCTGATGAGCCTCAACCTGCTTGCCAACCAGGCGCTGATCGCGGCGTTCGACCCACTGCTTCGCAAGGCCAACCAGGCCGACGTTTTCGCAGTCACTTCGGCGGTCGGCGCGCAACCGCGCGCATTCTGGGGCGCTTATGGATCGTCCAAGGCCGCGCTCGACAGCCTCCTTGGCGCCTATGCCGACGAAACCGCGCACACCAAACGGATCCGGGTCCACATCGTCGACCCTGGGGCGACGCGAACGCGGATGCGCGCGCTTGCCTTTCCGGGCGAGGAGCCAGACAGCCTCAAACCGCCCGAAGCCGTGGCGCAAGCGATCCTTGCCCGAATCGCAAGCGACGCACCCACCGGCGGTCGGTTCCGGGTCGAAGCCTAGCGCGCGATCTCGCGCTTCTCGTCGTCCAGGACGATTTCGCCCGAATCATAACCGTCCCAATAATGCAGACGGACGGCGTGAACCTTGATCAGCGTCAGGCCCGGCGTGTCGACGCCTTCCTTGAACCAGCTATCGAGACCCTTGGTCCAATGCTCGGCGAAGCTCTGCTTGTCGCGGATCAGCTCAGCCTTGCCTTCGATCGAAATGAAGAAGGGCTTCATGCCCAGTGCTCCGGACTTGGCCTGATAGCCGAGCCCGACATTGGCGTCGCTGGCGATGTCCTTGACCGAGCCGCTGTCGTCGCAGCTGAAGAAATAGCTGTCGCCGTCAAAGTCGACTTGGCGATTATTGCTCATTGGCCGGGCCGCGATCGCGCCGCCGTGCGTCCGGGTCGAAAGCATTGCGAAATCAATGTCGCGCATCTTTTCGGAAATTTCTTCGAGCTTCATGTCCGTCATTTTTCACGCTCCCTCTAATCGAGGGGCCAACGCTCCGGTCGCTGGCTTGGTCCGCGATACGGCCCAAAAGCCGTAGCGCTCACCCCCGTGACAGCGTCACTTGCGCGACGTCGATCGCGCCGCCGCGAAAGCCGCCCTCGCAATACATCAGATAATAACGCCACAGCTGATGGAAGGCCTTGGCAAACCCCGGCAAGGCGCCGCGGGCAACGGCGGAATCGTAACCGGCGCGCCAGCGTTTCAGGGTTTCGGCATAGTCGGCGGCAAAACCCTCGCGATCGTCCCAGCCAAGCCCGCGCTCGCGCGCAAGCGTTGCAAACCGCGCCTCGTCGAGCAGCATTCCGCCGGGGAAGACGTAGGTCTGGATGAAGTCCGGGCTGCGCGCATAGCGGCCGAAAAGATCGGCGCGCATGGCGATGAACTGAAGCGCTGCCCGGCCCCCGGGCTTGAGGGTGCGGGCAATGCAGTCGAGATAGGCCGGCCACCACCGCTGCCCGACCGCCTCGACCATTTCAACCGAGGCGACCGCGTCGAACTGCTCGTTCGTCTCGCGATAATCCTGCAGGCGGATTTCGATCCGGTGCGCCAGCCCGGCTTCGACGATTCGCGCCTCGGCCCAGGACTTCTGCTCGCTCGACAAGGTCAGCGCGACGACCTCCACGCCGCGCTCGGCGGCGGCAATCGCAAGGCTTCCCCAACCGCAACCGATTTCCAAAAGACGTTGCCCCGGCTGCAAGGCGAGGCGGTCGAGCAGCGCTGCAATCTTGCGCTTCTGCCCCTGTTCGAGCGACCCTCCGCCGCCGTCGAAGCGCGCCGCGCTGTAGGTCATGGTCGGGTCGAGCCACGCCGAATAGAAATCGTTGCCGAGGTCGTAATGGGCGGCAATGTTCTTCTTCGCCATGCCCGGTGCATTGTCGCGAAGCCGATGCGCGAGGGCGTTCATCCAGCGGAACGGCCCCTTGGCCCGCCCCATGTCGCCGAGCGACACCGCATTGGCAGAGAACAGTTCGAACAGCGCAACCGGATCGGGGCTCGACCATTCGCCAAGCGTCCACGCCTTGTACCAGCCAACCGAGCCTGAACTTGCAAGCCGAACCACCGCAAGCCAGCTGTCGAGGCGAATGACCGCCTCGGCCCCGGCGGCGCGGAACCCGAACCGTCGCCGCGAACCGTCGGGCAGAATGGCGTCGAGCCCGCCACGAAGCAGTCGGCGATCGAACTGGTCGAGCAGCTTTGCGAAGGCGGGCGTCGCAAGGCGCGCAACCAGCCCGCCGCCGGTGGCAAAGCCCCGGTCGCCAAGCAGCAGATGCTCGCCGCGCGTGCTCATCGGCCCGAGTTATGTACTCGGTGCCGGATTGTCGAGCGGGATGAGGAACGCGCTACGCCGGATCATTCGCCGCATGGTGTTGGCGAAGGGTGATTGCTGATTGCTGTAGAAACGCTGGTCGGTGAGGTAGCTGCGCCCGTCGAGCTGGACCACGATCGGCATTCTCGACCAGACCAGATAGGCCCGAATATGCGGGTCCCTGGCCGCGTCGGCGGCGAGCCGGGGATCGTTGAGGCCGAGCGGCTGGCTCGCCGGATCGAGCCGCAGCCCCTCGGTGAAGTCGAAAGTGCCCGAGCCGAAGCGGTCGGCGCTCCGCCACAGGATCGCGCGACGCCAAAAGGCGAGCGGCGGCGGGCTTGCGACAACCAGCGTCGCGGCAATGCCCCGCGCTT
>JBDSSR010000113.1:0-2447 GCA_039928675.1 Sphingomicrobium sp.
ATCTGCGGCCCTATGAAGCCAAGGCGATCGACGTCAACATCGAGAAATATTTCGGCACCAAGGGCTACATCGCCCTTCAGACCTTTTACAAGAATATCGACACCTACATCGCCAACGGACACATCGACAATTTCGACTATTCGAGCTTGCCGATACCGCCGGGAGTCGTGCCGCCGTCGCCGATCGGCATCTTCTACGGCAACATCAACACCCACGGCGGCTACATGTACGGCGCCGAACTCGCCGGCACCCTGCCGTTCGACATCTTTTCCTCGGCGCTCGGCGGTTTCGGTCTGACCGGCGGCTTTGGTTATACCGAGACCCACGTGCTCGATTTCGACGGCAATCCGACCGAGATTCCGGGCTATTCGAAATATGTCGGCAGCTTGACCGCATTCTACGAAGCCAACGGCTTCAGCGTTCGTGGCAGCGCTCGCTATCGTTCGGGCTTCCTCGGCGATTTCGCCCTGTTCAGCGGCGGCCTCGATCGCCAGCATGTGCTTGCGGAAACCATCTACGACGCTCAGATCGGCTACGACTTCCCGACCACGTCGGGACTGGGTGGCCTGTCGCTCTACCTACAGGGCCAGAACCTGACCGACACGCGCTCGGCAACGATTGGAATCGTAAGCCAGCCGCTGTCGTGGCTGAAGTATCAGAGCTACGGGCGCCGGTTCCTGATTGGCGCGACCTACAAGTTCGGTGCACCGGTCGTGCCGATCATCGCGCCGCCTCCGCCGCCACCACCGCCGCCGCCGCCGATGCAGACCTGCGCCGATGGATCGATGATCGATGCGGCCGCGACCTGCCCGGTACCGCCGCCGCCACCACCGCCGCCACCACCGGCGCCGGTTGAGCGGGGCGAACGGGGCCTGTAATCGCCGACAGCCCGGCGACATTGCGCCGTCGCCGGGCTATCGCTCCCAGGGTTCGATGAATACGCCCCCGCCCTTCGAGATCGTGATCGCCGGAGGCGGAACTGCCGGCTGGGTCGCCGCGGCGACGCTGGCGCGCTTCGTCGGCAACGCCGCTTCGATCACGCTGGTGGAATCGGACGAGATTGGCACAGTCGGCGTCGGCGAAGCGACGATCCCGCAAATCCACAATCTGATCGTCGGCCTCGGTCTCGATCAGGCCGACTTCGTTCGCCGAACCAATGCCACCTTCAAGCTCGGGATCGAATTTTCCGGATGGAACGGGTCGGGCGATCCGTACATCCACAGCTTTGGCTACACCGGGCGCGCGGTTGGGCTGATCCCGTTTCGCCAGTTATGGCTGCGCGGTCGAAACCTCGGAGTTGCCGGGGATTTTGGCGACTATGCCTTCAACATCGCTGCGGCACGCCTCGGAAGAATGGCCAGAAGCGACGGCAAGGCCGCGATTCCGGACTTGTCCTATGCCTACCATTTTGATGCCTCGCTGTTTGCCGCGATGCTCCGCGACTATTCCGAGCAACGCGGCGTCGTCCGGGTCGAAGGCCGGATCGTGGACGTCGAACGGTCGGGCAAGTCCGGCGACATCACCGCTTTGACCCTCGACGGCGAGCGGCGCATCGCCGGCACCTTATTCATCGATTGTACCGGCTTTCGAAGCTTGCTGCTGGGCCAGGCATTGGGCGTTTCCTATCTCGACTGGAGCCGCTGGCTGCCGTGCGACAGGGCGCTTGCCGTGCCGAGCGAGGGGGGGCCCGGGTTGCGTCCCTATACCCAGGCGATGGCCCGGCCCGCGGGCTGGCAATGGCGGATCCCGCTCCAGCACCGGACCGGCAATGGGCACGTCTATTGTTCGGCGATAATGTCGGACGACAGAGCGGCCGAACTGCTTTTAGGCAACCTCGAGGGCAAGCCGCTCGCCGATCCCCGGCCGATCCGCTTCACCAGCGGTCGCAGGTCCGAATTCTGGTCGCACAATTGCCTCGCTCTGGGCCTTGCCGCCGGGTTCATGGAGCCGCTGGAATCGACCAGCATCCACCTCGTTCAATCGGCGCTTTCCCGACTGCTTGGCCTGTTGCCCGGCGACCTTAGGCGAATGTCGCAGGCCCGCGAGACCTTCAACAGCCAATCGGAATTCGAATGGGCGCGCGTGCGCGATTTCATCGTGCTTCATTATGTCGCCAATCAGCGAGCCGGGGATCCATTCTGGGACGAATGCCGAACAATGGAGCTACCCCCGAGCCTGACCGAGAAAATCGCCTTGTTCCGGGAAGCCGGACTGTTCGTGCGCGAACAGGATGAGCTGTTCCTCGACGACAGCTGGGGACAGGTGATGATCGGCCACGGGATCATTCCCGAAAGCTGGTCGCCGCTTGCCGACAACGTTCCGGGCGAAGACATCGGGCCGTTTCTCGCCAGCCTTGCGACCAGCCATCGCGTGAAGGCGGAAAGTTTGCCGACCCACAAGCAGTTCGTCGAGGCGATGGTCGGCGGCAATCTGGAGCAGTGCCAATG
>JBDSSR010000114.1:0-13836 GCA_039928675.1 Sphingomicrobium sp.
GGCCATCGCCTTTTACGACCGGCATTTCGGGCTTCGCCAGGACGGCGCGATGGATATGGGCGAGATGGGCGATTACCGCTTCCTGTTCAAAGATTCGGTGCGCATCGGCGCGGTGATGCGAAAGCCACCCCAACTGCCAGTATCGCTGTGGTCCTACTACATCGGCGTCGATGACATTGACCGCGCGGCCACGGCGGTCAGCGACGGCGGCGGGGCCATCATGTTCGGCCCAATGGAGATTCCCGGCGGCGAATATACGATTGTCGCGACTGACCCTCAGGGTGCCGCGTTCGGGATCGTCGGCCCGCGCCGCAGTTAAGGAGAACCAGATTGCCCAACCAGATGAAAACATGCCTGTGGTTCGACAAGGGCGAAGCGCGCCAGGCGGCCGAATTTTATGCGTCGGTATTTCCCGACACGCATCTCGGTCCGACCCATGATGCCGCGACCGACTTTCCCGGCGGCCATCAAGGCGAGGAGCTGACGGTAGAGTTCACGCTTCTCGGCCAGCCTTTCGTGGGCCTTAACGGCGGCCCCAACTTCAAGCCCAACGAAGCGGTCAGCCTCATGGTCTACACCAATGACCAGGAGGAGACTGACCGGTATTGGAATGCCATCACGCAGAATGGTGGGCAGGAAAGCATGTGCGGCTGGTGCAAGGACAAATGGGGCTTTTCGTGGCAGATCACGCCGCAGCGGCTGATGGACCTGACCACCGGTGGCGGCGAGCGCGCCAGACGCGCGTTCCAGGCGATGATGACGATGAAAAAAATCGACATTGCCGCGCTTGAAGCGGCGGTCGAAGGAGTCAGCGACGATGCGTAAACTGACCGGAGCCGTGTTCATGTCGATTGATGGCGTGATGCAGGCGCCTGGCGGTCCGGAAGAGGATCCGGCGGGCAATTTTCAGCTCGGCGGCTGGTCGTTCCACTTCTGGGACGAAACCCTCGAAAAGCCCTTTTCGAAGGTCATCGAGGCCGATTACGACCTGCTGCTGGGCAAGCGGACCTACGACATCTTTTCGGCCTATTGGCCCAACCACCAGGACATACCGGTCGGCGCCACCTTTCAGCGCATCAACAAATATGTCCTGACCCACGCCGACGACCCGCTCGGCTGGGCGAACAGCCACAAGATCGACGGCGACACCGCCAAGGCCGTTGCCGAACTCAAGCGAACCGCGGGCCGCGACCTACTGATCCAGGGAAGCAGCACGCTCTATTCTCCGCTCCTCGCCGCGGGACTGATCGACAAGCTGGTCCTGATGACCTTCCCGGTCGTGCTCGGCGGCGGCAAGAGCATCTTCGACGGGCTGCAATCGTCGGGCGCCTACAAGATTGTCGAAAGCACGGTAACCGACAAGGGCGTCGTCTTCGCCAGCTATGAACCGGACGGCAAAGTCCCGATCGGCAGTTTCGCGGACGGCGAACCGGGCGACCAGGACGCGGCATGACGCTTGCACTCTACGCTCACCCGTTCAGCAGCTACTGCTGGAAGGCGCTGATCCCGCTTTGGGCCAACGACACACCGTTTGAATATCGCAACGTCGATCCTTCGAATGCCGGTGCGATGGACGAGATGCGCTCACTGTGGCCGCTGGGGAAATTTCCGCTGCTGGTCGACGACGGCGCGGTGGTTGCCGAAACCACCTGCATCATCGAACATCTGCAGGCGTATCACCCGGGCCCGAACGTGTGGATACCCGAAGGCGAGCAGGGTCGGCGGGTCCGATTCCTCGACCGCATCTTCGACCTTTACGTCCAGGGCAATATGCAGCCCTCGGTCAACCACGCGCTTCGTCCCGAAGGGCATGGCGACGCCTTTGGCGCCGAGCAGGGAATCAAGGGACTTCGAGCCGCTTACGACTGGCTGGAAATCAACCTACCCGACAGCGAGTGGGCCGCCGGTGACACGTTCACGCTTGCCGACTGCGCCGCGGCGCCGGCGCTGTTCTATGCTGACTGGGTTGACCCGATCGGTCCGGAACGGCGGCGCCTTGCCGCTTATCGAGCCCGGCTGCTAGCCCACCCTCCGGTTTCCCGGGCAGTCGAGGAAGCGCGCCCTTACCGGCCTTATTTTCCGCTTGGCGCGCCCGACCGCGATTAAACCAGGGCCGCCGATTTGCGTAGCAGCTGATAGGCCTCGATCACTGCGCTAAGGCGCGCTTCGTGCGACCGGTCCCCGCCATTCTTGTCCGGGTGATAACAGCGAACAAGCACGGAATAGGTCTGCCGCAATTGGTTGCGATCGACGTCATCGCCGAGGCCCAGGACCGACAGCGCCTGCCGCTCGGGCTTGTCAAAACGCGCCGGACCCCGGTCGTGGATCGCTCCGAAACGCGTGGCGATGGCGTCGAGGGGGTCCGAGAAATCGCGCCACCGCGGCGCCGGGTCGGCCCCGTTCGCGGCAAACGGGCGGCTCGACCGATCCCAGCCGGCCAGCGGCGACTGGGCATCGCTGATCTCCTCGGGACTCATCCCTTCGAAAAAATTATACTTCATATTGTGAAGTCGGACATGGTCGAGGCACAGGAACCGCCAAGCGCCGGGGCCATCGAAATTGGCCGGCTGGAGCGGCGCTTTATATTCGCCCGGCTCGGCACAGCCTGGGACTGCGCACCGCGCCTGCGCCCCTTCGACGCGGCCATGCAATCGTGCTTGTTTCGAAGCCATCGGTTTCCTTTATATAGAGGCCATGAATGCACGTGAAACCGGCCCGGTTGCGACCGAAATGCTCAAACGTCTCCATTCGGCTCTTTCGCCGACGTCAATCGACCTTGAAGACGACAGCGAATCGCACCGCGGTCATGGCGGCCACAACCCTCAGGGTGAAAGCCATTTCAACCTGCACATCGAAAGCGACGCCTTCACAGGCAGGAGCCGGGTCGAGCGCCAGCGTCTGGTCTATGCGGCGCTCGGCGATCTGATGGTCGAGCGGGTTCACGCCTTGTCGATCCGCGCAACCGCGCCGGGGGAAAGACCGTGAACGACGAGCCGGACGGCGTCCTCCAAACCATTGCCCCGGTCACCCACGACCTCGGCGATTTCAAGGTTCACCGGACGCTTCCGGCGCGCGAGCGGACGATGGTCGGGCCGTTCATCTTTGTCGATGAATTCGGACCGGCGCAGCTGCCCGCCGGTCTTGGCATGGACGTTCGCCCGCACCCGCACATCAACCTCGCCACCGTGACCTATTTGTTCGACGGCGCAATCGAGCACCGCGACAGCATCGGGTCGCATCAGGTGATCGAACCGGGCGCGATAAACCTGATGACCGCGGGCAGCGGAATCGTCCATTCCGAGCGATCGCCCGAAGCGACCCGGGCGGACGGGCCCAAGCTTTACGGAATGCAGACATGGCTTGCCCTTCCCGACGGCAAGGAGGAGATCGCGCCCGCGTTCGACCATGTGCCCGGCCCCGGCCTTCCGTTCGTCGACGATGGAACGGTCCGCGCGCGCGTGCTGATGGGCAGCCTGTGGGGAGAAACCGCTGCGACTCCGCAGCATTCACCGACCATTTACGCCGACATCGAGCTGGGCGCCGGCGGCGCAATTCCGATCGAGCCCGGAGCCGACGAGCGCGCGGTGATGCTGGTCGGGGGCGAAGCCGACCTCGACGGGCGCCGCATCGAACGGTTCGCGCTTTACGTTCTTGCCCCCGGGTATTCGGCAGTCTTGTCGAGCGTTGGCGGCGGTCGGGCGATGGCGCTTGGCGGCCAGGCCTTTACCACCCGGCGCTTCGTCTTCTGGAATTTCGTTTCCTCGTCGCGCGACCGGATCGGCCAGGCCAAGGAAGACTGGAAGGCGCAGCGCTTCGCCACGATTCCCGGCGACGACCAGGAATTCATCCCGCTTCCCCAAGTGCCCAAGACCGTCAGCTATCCCTGACCTTTCGCCCGCGCCGCTGCGAGGCTAGGGCTGCGGGCGATGAGCCAGACCCGCTCCCGCTCGCGCTCCGCCGCGCGTCTCGCCGCAGTTCAGGCGCTTTACCAGCAGGAGATGGAGGGCACGCCTGTGCCCCGGCTGCTCAAGGAATTCCATGACCACCGTCTGGGCGCGGTGATCGAGGACGCGCAATATCATTCCGCCGAGCGCGATTTCTTCGATGACATCGTGACCGGCGCTGATGCCCGCCGGGCGGAGATCGACGCGCTTATCTCCGAGCGGCTCGCCAAAGGCTGGTCGATCGAACGGCTTGACCGCCCGATGCGGGCGCTGCTCCGTGCCGGCGCCTATGAGCTGATAGCGCGAAACGACGTTCCGGTGGCGTCGGTCATTTCCGAATATATCGACGTCGCCCACGCCTTTTACGACAAGCGCGAAAGCGGCTTCGTCAACGGCCTGCTCGACGCCATCGCCAAGCAGACGCGGCCAGCGCGCGTTTAGATGCGCGAGTCGGATGCCATTGACCGGCTCCGGCGAATTGCGACCGCGCCCGAAGCGCGCGGCCTGCGTGACGACGTCGCGGTCCTCGACGGGCTGGTGATCAGCCACGACAGTATCGCCCAGGGCGTCCATTTTCTCGCTGACGATCCACCTGAAAGCGTTGGCTGGAAGCTGGTGGGGATGAATTTGTCGGACCTTGCCGGCAAGGGCGCGACTCCGGCGGGTGCCCTGCTGTCCCTGACTTTGTCCGGAGACGGCCAGTGGGAAACGAAGTTTCTCGACGGGCTCGAAGCCGCCTGCAAACATTATTCCCTGTCGCTGATCGGCGGCGACACGCTGCGTCTACCCGACGGCGCGCCACGAGTGCTTGGAATGACCGTAATCGGTCGCGCGGCCGGGCCTGTTCCGGATCGTTCGGGTGGCCGAGCCGGCGATGAACTGTGGCTCGTCGGAACGCTCGGCGACGCCGCTGCCGGCCTTGCCCGGCTCAGGCACAGCCCCAGGGGCGCGGGCCCGCTGGTCGAGGCCTACCGCCAACCGGTCCCGCTGCTCGAAGCGGGCAAGGCGCTCGCGCCCGTGGCTCACGCGATGATGGACGTTTCAGACGGCCTGTTGCTCGACGCCCGCCGACTGGGGCACGCGAGCGACTGTGAAATCGCCATCGCGATCGACGCTCTGCCACTATCGTCGGCTTTCGTCGCCGAGCACGGCGATGGACTAGACGCCCGGATGTTCGCTGCGACCGGAGGCGACGATTACGCGCTTCTGGCAGCGATGCCCGCCGGATTTTTGCCGGCAACGCTTTGTTTACCCGCGGGCACGATAATCACCCGGATCGGCACTCTTCCGGCGGGTGTGTCCAGGCTTGGGCTCAGCTGGCACGGCGAGGCGGTCGATTTGCCGGAGAAACTAGGCTTTGAACATGACAGCGCACGGCATGGTTCAGGGCCATCTTCGCCATTGGCTGATCGCTCTTAGCGGCCTCGCCTCCGGCATGGGGCTTGCGCTGCTCCTTCGTTGACCCGCGCACGCGCCCCGGTTGCCAGCCGCCACATCGCTGCCTAAACCGACGCCGTTTTCCGGCGCGGCCTTACGTTCACCTGGCCGCATAGCCGATTTCAAGAACGGGGAAGCTTGAACTCATGAATTTGATTTTTATCGCCATAGTGTGCGGCGTGATCGCGCTTTTGTACGGTGTTGTGACCAGCCGACAGGTGCTTGCCGCATCGCCCGGCAATGCCCGTATGATCGAAGTTGCGGGCGCCATCCAGGAAGGTGCTGCGGCCTATCTGCGCCGCCAGTACACCACCATCATGGTCGTCGGCGTGGTCGTCGCGGCGCTCGTGTTTTTCTTTCTCGGCCCGGTTTCGGCCGCCGGCTTCGTGCTTGGCGCGCTTCTCTCGGGCGCGACCGGCTTCGTCGGAATGAACATTTCGGTTCGGGCCAATGTCCGCACCGCACAAGCCGCAAGCGAAGGGCTCCAGCAGGGCCTGACCATGGCGTTTCGCGCCGGGGCCATCACCGGCATGCTTGTGGCCGGCCTCGCGCTGCTCGCGATCGCCAGCTTCTTTTACTATCTGATCGGCCCGGCCGGCCATGCGCCCAATGACCGCCTGGTTGTCCAGGCGCTGGTCGCGCTGGCGTTCGGCGCGTCGCTGATTTCCATTTTCGCGCGTCTCGGCGGCGGTATCTTCACCAAGGCCGCCGACGTCGGCGCCGACCTGGTGGGCAAGGTCGAGGCGGGAATTCCCGAAGACGACCCGCGCAACCCCGCGGTGATTGCGGACAATGTCGGCGACAATGTCGGTGACTGCGCGGGAATGGCCGCCGATCTGTTCGAAACCTACGTCGTCACCGTCGGAGCAACGATGGTCCTCACGGCGCTGCTGGTGAAGACCGCGGGCGCGGATCTGCTGCTGCGCTTGATGAGCCTGCCGCTGCTGGTCGGCGGGGTGTGCGTGATCGCTTCGATTATCGGCACCTATTTCGTCCGTCTCGGCAAGGGCACAAGTATCATGGGCGCAATGTACAAGGGTTTCATCGTGACCGCTTTGCTCTCGGCGGTCGCGATCTACTTTGCGGCTCAATATGCGCTTGGCGACCTCAACGCCCCGATCACTGCTGGAAAAACGGTCTTCACCGGCATGGACCTTGTGTGGTGCATGCTGCTCGGCCTTGCGGTTACGGGCCTGATTATCTGGATCACCGAATATTATACGGGCACCAATTATCGGCCGGTCCGCTCGATCGCCAAGGCGTCAGAAACGGGCCACGGCACCAACGTTATTCAGGGCCTTGCAATCAGCCTTGAATCGACGGCGCTCCCGACCCTCGTCATCTGCGCGGGAATTATCATTGCCTACCACCTCGCAGGTCTGATGGGCATCGCCTTTGCAGCGACCAGCATGCTGGCGCTTGCGGGCATGGTCGTCGCTCTCGACGCCTATGGACCGGTGACGGACAATGCCGGCGGCATCGCCGAAATGTCCGGTCTCGACGAAAGCGTCCGCGCCAAAACCGATGCGCTTGATGCGGTCGGCAACACCACCAAGGCGGTGACCAAGGGTTATGCAATCGGCTCGGCCGGGCTTGCAGCTCTCGTTTTGTTTGCGGCATACACCACCGATCTTCGCGAATTCTTTCCCGGGCTGACGGTCGATTTCAGCCTTGAGAACCCGTTCGTGATCGTCGGCCTGCTGCTTGGCGCGTTGTTGCCCTATCTGTTCGGCGCAATGGGCATGACCGCGGTCGGACGCGCCGCGGGCGACGTGGTCAAGGACGTGCGCGAGCAATTCCGCTCCAATCCGGGCATCATGGATGGCTCGTCGCGCCCGGACTATGCCCGCACCGTCGATCTGGTAACGCGCGCCGCCATCAAGGAGATGATCATCCCGTCACTCCTTCCGGTGCTTGCGCCGATCGTCGTCTATTTCGTCATTACCGCGGTCGCAGGTCAGACCCAGGGCTTCGCGGCGCTTGGCGCACTGTTGCTCGGAGTGATCGTGTCGGGCCTGTTCGTGGCGATTTCGATGACCAGCGGCGGTGGCGCCTGGGACAATGCCAAGAAGTATATCGAAGACGGCAATCACGGCGGCAAGGGATCGGAAGCTCACAAGGCCGCAGTCACTGGCGATACCGTGGGCGATCCCTACAAGGACACCGCCGGCCCGGCGGTCAATCCGATGATCAAGATCACCAACATTGTCGCGCTTCTGCTGCTTGCAGCCCTCGCCGCGCACGCCGGCTCCTGAGGCCGACCGGCACCGACAAGGCCCCGCCCGGCAGTGCCGCGGCGGGGCTTTTCTTTTATCGCGGAAACGACTTGAAACGAGCCATGCCTCACGCAATCCGAATCCGTTCACCTGGCGGGCCCGACGTTCTCAAGTGGGAGGAGGTCGAGGTCGCCGATCCCGGCCCCGGTCAGGTTCGGCTTCTCCAGGAGGCCGCCGGCCTCAACTTCATCGACGTCTATCACCGCACGGGCCAGTACCCGCAGAAGTTCCCGTTCACTCCAGGGGTCGAGGGCGCCGGCGTGGTCGAGGCGATCGGCCCGGGGGTCACCAACGTTAAACAGGGCGATCGCGTTGGCTACGCCGGCCCTGTCGGCGGCTATGCCGAGCAGCGGCTGATCGACGCTGACCGCGTGGTCAAGCTACCAAAGACGATCTCGTCCGAGCAAGCGGCCGGCATGATGCTCCAGGGAATGACCGCGCAGATGCTGCTACGCAGCGTATTTCCGGTCCAGGAAGGCGACACCATTCTCATTCATGCAGCAGCCGGAGGAGTCGGGCTGATCCTGTGCCAATGGGCCGCCGCGCTGGGCGCGACCGTCATCGGCACCGTCGGCACGAAAGAAAAGGCCGAGCTTGCCCGAGAGCATGGCTGCGCCCACCCGATCGTCTATTCCACGCAGGATTTCGTCGCCGAAGTCCACCGCATCACCAATGGCGAAAAGCTGCCGGTGGTTTATGATTCGGTCGGTCGCGACACGTTTTTGAAGTCGCTCGACTGCCTCAAGATGCGCGGGCTGATGGTCAGTTTCGGCAATGCGTCGGGCCCGCCCGAGCCTATGGCCCCGGGAATCCTTGCGCAGAAAGGCTCGCTCTACCTTACGCGCCCAACGCTCTTTCACTATATCTCCAGTCGCGAGCAGCTTGAGCAGTGCGCGCGCGAGCTTTTCGAGGTCGTTGGCAGCGGCAAGGTCAGGATCGAAGTCAAGCAGCGCTTCGCGCTCAGTGACGCCGCCGAGGCGCACCGCGCACTCGAGGGTCGCAGCACCAGCGGATCGACCATTCTGACGATCTAGCCGCCCGCCTTCCCATTTGCAGCGTCCGCCGCTAAGCCGCGGCGACTTTTCACTAATAGAAAGAGGATTTGCTTGGCCAAGGAAGAACTTCTCGAAATGCGCGGAAAGGTGGTCGAGTTGCTGCCCAATGCGATGTTCCGCGTCGAGCTCGAGAACGGCCATGAAATCCTCGGCCACACCGCCGGCAAGATGCGCAAGAACCGCATCCGCGTTCTAACGGGCGATGAAGTGCTGGTCGAACTGACGCCGTACGATCTGACCAAGGGCCGTATTACTTATCGCTTCATGCCCGGCCGCGGAGGGCCGCCCGGCTACACGGGCTAAGGGCCAGCAATGCGGCTGATCCTCGCCTCGGCGAGCCCGCGCCGAATCGACCTTCTGGCGCGGATCGGGGTTATCCCGGATGCCATCATACCCGCCGACATCGACGAAAGCATAACCGCCGGCGAATTGCCGCGGGTCTATGCGCAACGCCTTGCCCGCGAGAAAGCGCTGGCGGTTTCGGCAAGCGAGCACGACGCCCTCGTCCTTGCCGCCGATACCGTCGTTGCGGTCGGCCGTCGGATCCTGCCCAAGGTCGAGGACGAGGCAACGCTTCGCGAGTGCATGGCGCTGCTTTCGGGACGTCGTCACCGGGTAATGACCGGGATTGCGCTGGCGGTCCCGGGCCAAGGTGTGCGCGAGAGGCTGGTCGAGACGATGATCGCGATGAAGCGCCTGAGCAGCGCGGAAATCGACTATTATGCAAGCCACGGCGAGTGGCGCGGCAAGGCTGGGGGCTACGCGTTGCAGGGTTATGGCGAAGTCTATGTCCGCAATATTGCAGGGAGCTATTCGAACGTCGTCGGTCTGCCGCTGGCCGAGACGCGCGTGCTTCTCCAATCGGCCGGATATCCGCTTGCCTGACTGGCTGATCGAGCGCGGGATCGGCGAAACTCGCTGCGCGCTGGTCGAGGACGGGAGCATCGTCGAAGCAAGAATCCTGCTCGACGGGATTGCGCGTTGGGGCGACATCCGGGTCGCGAGGCTCAAGTCGGGAGGCGTTCCGGCCGTTGCTATCGAGGGCGCGGTCGATGGCGGGCAGGAGTATCTCCTCCCCCGCGGCGCGGCCGGAGCAGCCGAGGGCTCGACCATCTCGATCACGGTGACGCGCGAGCGCTTTCCCGGCACCGAACCATGGAAGCGTCCGCTTGCGCGCCTTGCGGAAGATTGCGAGCCCGGTCCGGCGCCTCCCATCCCCGACGGCGAAACCCTTGCCTTTCCGGCACCCTTCGACCGCCTTGGTGAGGCCGGCTGGGACGAGCTGATTGAAGAAGCCCGAAGTGGCACGGTCCGGTTCTCCCGAGGCGAGCTTCGCATTTCCGCCACCCCCGCGATGACGCTGATCGACGTCGATGGCCAACTGGCTCCGGCGGAGCTTGCAGTGCGGGGTGCGGAACAGGCCGCAAGGGCAGTTCGGCGGCTCGATATCGGCGGATCGATCGGGATCGACTTGCCGACCGTCGCCGGGAGGGCCCCGCGTCAGGCTTCCGCCGAAGCGATCGACGCTGTCCTTCCCAAACCGTTCGAACGGACCGCGGTCAACGGCTTTGGGTTCGTCCAGATCGTTCGCCCGCGCCGCCGGGCATCGCTGGTCGAGCTTGCCGGCGATCGTTCCGCGTTCGAAGCACGAGCGCTTCTCCGCCGGGCCGCACTTGGACCTCCGGGGCGCAAGCGGCTGACCGCGCATACAGCGGTAATCTCTGTCCTTGAGGCGAGGCCCGACTGGCTGGAAGCGCTCGCGCTTCAGGTCGGCGGTTCGATCGACTTGCGCGCAGACGCGTCGCTTGCCATTTCAGGCGCCCATGCCGCTTGTTCGTGATTCCAAGAGCTGCCCGCTGTGCGGCAAACCCGGGCGCGCCGACCATGCGCCATTCTGCAGCCCCGGCTGCCGCGACCGCGACCTCCTCAAATGGCTCGGCGACGGCTATCGCATTGCCGGTCCGCCGGCCGATGACGAGCCTCACCCTGACAGGCTGGACAGCAGTCAAGGCGACGACTAGGGGAGCCGTTCGCTTCTCCGGCGCCGCCGCTTTGACGCGCAAGCCCAGGTAGCTCAGTTGGTAGAGCACGTGACTGAAAATCACGGTGTCGGCGGTTCGATCCCGTCCCTGGGCACCATTTTTCTGATCCGCGAACCAGCTTGGCTATTCGGCCGCGCCCTCGTCGATCCCCAGACACGGCGGCTGGTCCGACCGCGAGCCCGGCCGGTGGCGCGCCGCGAACAGCCCGCGCCAGGCAAGCAAACCCAACGCTGCGATCAGTGCCGAGATCGCCAACCCAGTTAGCCCGAACGACGGAATGAGCGCCATGTTGAGGCCGAACGCAACGAACAGGAACAACAGATTGCCCAGCCATATCTCGCGATGCTGACGGTGAACGAACAGCGCATAATATAGCGTTTCGGCATTGATCCGAAGCCAGGTGGCGGCAAGCAGGACGACGAAGGCAGGATAGGACGCGACCAGCGCCGGCTTGTCCATCGCGCGAGCAATGAACGGCATTGCGACCGCTAGAGGCACCAGAATCGCGGCCGCAAGCACCGCAGCAATCATCGTCGTCTTGCGAAGCTCCTTCCCGTACCGGCGATGATCGCCCTTGTCGTAATGTTCGATCAGGATTGGGAAGGTGACGCTTGTCGTGGCGCTTTGAACGAGGGTGATGACCGAGGTCGCGAACGACAGATAGAAGGTCGCAACCCCGACGTCGGAAAGCGTCATGTAGGTCGCGAGCACGAACCGGTCGACGTAGGCGCCAAGCGTCAGGCCGACCGAACCGATCCACACCAGCAAGGCCCGACGGATGAAGGCTTTGGCTTCGCTCCAGGCAAGCCCAAACCACCCAAACCGGCCAAGCAGGCGCTCGCGTGTGAACCACTGGTTGAGGATCACGCTGAGGCTTACTCCGGCAAGCCAGCAGACCAGGACGAAGCCGACGGTACGAAGCGATGGAACCAGGTAGGAGATAAGGATTGCCGGTGCGGTCCACAGCCCCGAACGCATAAAGAACAGGGCATTGGCAAGGGTCGCCCGCTTCAGCGCGATGGTCGTGGTGTAGAGGAAGTTGGCATAGGATTCGACGCAGCACAGCACGTAGACCAGCACCAGATAGATCGCGCTCGATCCGGTATCTCCGGCACTGAGCAGCGCCCACAAGGCGAGCGGGGCAGCGGCGGCAAAGCTGATGAGGAAGATCCACAGTACCGTAGTCCCGATGCGCTGCGATTCTCTCCGATCAAGCCCCAGGACTTCCCTCGACAGCACGTAATCGATGCGAAAGCCGAAGGCGACGACGGCCAGCATCACCGCCCCGAATGCGAGCCCGTATCGCCCCAGTTCGGCAAGCGAGAAGAACTTGGCCATGAACAGGGACAGGGCGAGCTTCCCAGCAAGGCTCGCCGCGCGCAGACCCATCGACATCGCGCTGGTCATTGCGCGACTAGTCAGGTGCGATCGAAGCGCGCTACCAATCATTGTGCACCACACTTTTGTGCGTCGGCGACAGGGGGCGCAATATGCCGGGATCGACCTTGATCCAGTTCGTTCACGAAGGAAAAGCGGCCTACCCCGAGCTTCGCGCGATGCAGGACTATTTTGCCGAGCGTGGCTACGAAACGACCGAAGTCCGGCCTGATGGGGTTTTTCAGGATCGCGCTCGCAAGACGGTTTGCTGGCATATGATGGGCTTTTACCCGCGCCGGCTGGACTGCACAGTATCGATTCACGACTATCGCTCGCTTTCCGTCGGCCGCCTGGCGCGGACCAAGGATCGCTTGAAGCGGTTGCTCAACGCCCGGCCCGACATTCGTATCTTCCAGAACCAGGATATTCGCCAAGCCCTTGGTTTTATCGAGGACGACCAGACGCGATACCTGCCGATGGGCGTGCCGCAGCCGTTCATCGAGCAGCGCGGGCCTGCCGCCCGTCCGGCGGTCGACTTCATCTATATCGGTAGCATGCTTGCCGAGCGGCGCTGCGAACTCATGCTCGACAGTTTCCTAAAGCGCTTCGGCGACACAAGCAGCTTCGATCTTTACGGACCGCCCAACGACCAGCTCGTGGCGCGCTATTCGGCCCATTCCAACATCCGTTTTCGCGGCACCGTGGCGCAAGCACAGCTGCCCGCGATCCTCTGCAAGGCGCGCGTCGGTGTGTGCTATTTCCCGATGCATTATCCGCACCTGCTGCAAACCCCGACAAAGCTCATGGAATATGCGGCGCTCGGGATGCGAATTCTTGCCAATGATCACCCGCAAAGCCGGATCACTGCGCAGCAGTACGGGCTTGAATGCGCGTGGGGCTCGAACGGTGACATGTTCGAAGCGATTCCGGCGGCCCTCGACTGGCCCGACAATATGGCCGTCGATCCGCGCCCGATGGAGTGGAACGCGGTGATCAGTGCGAGCGGCGTTGAACAGGCGCTTGCGCAGGCCCTGGATCGAACCAAGCCGCCGCCAGCGACCGACGCGAGCGCAGGACCGCACAGCTACAGCCAAGCGTGATCCAGAACATCGGCGTGCGGAAGGTTTCGCTGGCGATCCCCGAAGCCAATATTCCAAATGCGCTGGCAATCAGTGGATATTCGATTCCGAAGGATCGTTCGCGTTTGGCGCGATCCCGGGCCGACCCCAGAAGCCGCCAGACGATGGTCAGCCACAAGCTCACCCAGCCGATCAGTCCGACCAGTCCAAGCTCCGCGGACAGCCGGCCGTACAGCGAATAGGTCGTCGGCCACGGCGCCGTAGGATAATAGAGCATCGGCGCAAGCTCGGGGCTCCGGAACGCCCAGTCGGGTAAATATGCGGCGGCATAAAAACCAAATTGCCCGAGACCCACACCGAACAACGGATGGGTCAGGAACAGGTGAAAGGCCGCGACCTGGAGACTGAGGCGCGTCAGGTTGGACACCGAATCACCGGCGACCACGCCGGCCACGATCCCTGCGAAGTTGGCGTTTGTGTAGGTTGCGCCGACGGCTAGCGCGATGAGCCCGAAAAGCGGGAGCGAGACCCGCAGGATCGCACCGCCTTTCCCAGCCGCGCGGATCGGGGCGTAGATCAATCGAAGAGCGGCGATGGTTGCAATATCGACCCCCAGGATCATCAGT
>JBDSSR010000115.1:0-5562 GCA_039928675.1 Sphingomicrobium sp.
CTGGAGGTCGAAACCCGCGAAGTCGCTGCCCACATGTGGCACTTCAAATATCCACTCGCCGACGGCCAGACCTATTCCTATATCGAGCGCAACGACGACGGCGACATCGTCCTTGAAGAAGTGCGCGACTATATTTCGATCGCCACCACCCGGCCCGAAACCATGCTCGGGGACGGCGCGGTCGCGGTCCACCCGGATGATGAACGCTATCGCCCGATCATCGGAAAATTTTGCGAAATCCCGGTTGGGCCGAAGGAGCATCGCCGGCTGATCCCGATCATCACCGACGACTATCCCGATCCCAAATTCGGGTCGGGCGCGGTCAAGATTACCGGCGCCCACGACGTCAACGATTATGGCGTCGCGCAGCGCAATGGAATCCCGATGTACCGGCTGATGGATACGGCGGCGGCAATGCGTTCCGACGGACCGTCTTATGCCGAATCGTCCGCTCGCGCCAAAGCCGTCGCCCACGGCGAAGCCGCTACCGCTGCCGAGGTTGACGCGCTCAATCTCGTGCCGGAGAGTTATCGCGGGCTCGACCGCTACGAAGCCCGCCGCCGAATTGTCGCCGACATCGATCTCGACGGACTGATGGTCAAGGTGGAGGACAAGACGATCATGCAGCCGTTCGGCGACCGCTCGGGCGTGGTCATCGAACCGATGCTGACCGACCAATGGTATGTCGACGCGGCCAAGCTAGCGGGGCCCGCGATCGAGGCGGTTCGGTCGGGCACGGTCAAGGTCGTTCCCGAAACATGGAAGAAGACCTGGTTCAACTGGCTCGAAAATATCCAGCCGTGGTGCGTCTCGCGGCAATTGTGGTGGGGTCACCGAATCCCTGCGTGGTTCGATGCGGATGGCAATATTTTTGTTGCTGAAACATTTGCCCAAGCACAATCGTTAGCTGGCGAAGGCGTGGCCTTGCGCCAGGACGAAGACGTGCTCGACACCTGGTTCTCCTCCGCCCTGTGGCCGTTCGCAACGCTCGGCTGGCCCGAAAAGGCAGGGACAAATTCCCTCTCCCCGGCGGGGAGAGGGCAGGGTGAGGGGGAACCCACGCCGGCCGAAACACTCGACCGTTCTCCCCGCCCGGGAGAAGGAGTCAGCGACCTCGCCCGCCACTACCCCAATGACGTGCTCATCTCGGGCTTCGACATATTGTTCTTCTGGGATGCGCGGATGGCGATGCAGGGCATCGAGTTCATGGGCCAACCGCCGTGGAAGACGCTTTATCTCCACGGCCTCGTCCGCGATTCCACCGGCCAGAAAATGTCCAAGTCAAAGGGCAACACGGTCGACCCGCTCGGCCTGATCGACAAATATGGCGCCGACGCCTTGCGCTTCACGCTCGCCGCGATGGAAAGCCAGGGACGCGACATCAAGCTCGATGAAAAGCGGGTCGAGGGCTATCGCAATTTCGCGACCAAACTGTGGAACGCCGCGCGCTTCCTGCAGATGAACGGGGTCGGCGCATCCGACAGCATCGCTGCTCCACAAGCGGCGCTAGCCGTCAATCGCTGGATTATCGGCGAGGTCGTCGAGACCCTCGCCAAACTTAACCGCGCGTTCGACGATTTGCGCTTCGACGACATGGCCGACGCCATCTACCACTTCACCTGGGGGACGTTCTGCGACTGGTATGTCGAGCTGGTCAAAGGCGCGTTTGACGACGAGACGAAGCAGGTCGCGGCCTGGGCCTTCGACCAGATCCTCGTCATGCTCCACCCACTGATGCCGTTCATCACCGAGGAATTGTGGAACGCCAATCAGCGCCCCTACGATCTCATCGTCGCCAAATGGCCCGAGCCCCAGGCGCAGGTCGATGCGGACTCGTCGGCCATAATGGCCTGGACGATCGATCTGATTAGCGAGGTGCGCGGTCTGCGCGCCGAGCTCAGCATCCCCTGGACCAGCGCGCTGACGCTCCATGCGCTCGATGCCGCTGGCGAGGGCATGACTGCGCTCAAGCAAATCGAACCAACGCTTGAGCGCATGGCCAAAGCATCAATTGGGGATCCGATGACCAGCTCGTCCCCGGGATCGGCACAGTTGCTGGTCGGCGGCGTCACATATGCAGTTCCGCTGAGTGAAGCCATCGACCTCGACGCCGAGAAGACGCGCCTGTCGAAAGCCGCCGAGGCCGCGGAGAAGGATCGCGACAGCCTCGCCGCCCGTCTCGCCAACTCCAACTTCACCGATCGCGCCAAGCCCGAAGCCGTCGAAAAAGCCCGGGCCGATCACACGGCCCGAGCCGCCGAAGCCGACCGCCTGAAAGCCGCGCTCGAACGACTCGGTTAAGCCTATTGTTATTGCGAGGCACTCGCATTACGGAGACCGCTCACGAGGGGGTTTTCAATGCGAATTGCCGTTCCGACCGTCGCCATATTTATCGCAGCGTTTTCATTTTCGGCGGAAGTCGGTGCCGCTCCTGGCCTCGGCGATAAGGTCTATGGCGCAACCCTGGAGGCCGGGGAGACCGAGTTCGAGACCCGCTACGGACGTCTGGTCGGCGGCGAAGCGGACGGCGACGACGTCCTCAAACTCGAGGTCGCGCATAGCTTCAGCGATCGGTTCTATGGCGCTCTCGTCGGCAAATTTGAACGAGACTTCCCCGCCAGCCGCAAACTGAGCGCAGTCGCGGTCGAAGGCATTTACACGCTCGGCAAGATCGGTGGGATCGACGCGGCGGTCTACGGCGAATATGAAATCGGGCTCCACGGCTCCGACGCGGTGGAAACCAAACTGCTTCTCGAAAAGCGTGCCGGCGAATTCGACGCTCGGGTGAATCTGATTGCCGAAAAGCCGCTTAACGGCGAGGCGATCGAGTTTGGCTACGCGGCTTCCGCCGATGTCGAGGCGATCGGGGAATTCCGGCTCGGTGCAGCGGCGTTCGGCGACCTGAGCCATGGCGAGCATTTCGCCGGCCCGGTGATCAAAACTGAAATCGGCCACCTCCCGGGGGGCAGCGAACTCGAGCTTGAGACCGGGTATCTGTTCGCGATTGGCAAGGCGGGCAATGAAACCGACGGCCAGTTCCGGCTGTTGCTCGAGTTCGCAACGCATTTTTAGGCGGTTGCGGCGCGTTTGCCGATCGGCCTAACGGCCGATGGGCGTAACCAGTGGCGCTCAACCGCACGGGATCGGATTTGCCAGACTTGCGAACACCATCACGAACACCACCACTGGCCGATGCAGGAACACAGCGGCGCGAGCGCGGCGATCTGACCCAGGGCAGCATCGGCTCGACCCTGCTCAAATTCGCACTGCCCACACTCGCAAGCTCGATCCTGCAATCCCTGAACGGCACCATCAACGCGATCTGGGTCGGCCGCTTCCTCGGTGAAAGCGCGCTTTCCGCGACCTCCAACGCCAACATGGTGATGTTTCTTTTGACCGCCTTCGTGTTCGGTTTCGGAATGGCCTCAACCATACTCATCGCCCAGGCGTGGGGCCGAAAGGACATCGACCAGGCGCGCAAGATCTTCGGCACTGCCAGCGGTTCGTTCCTGCTGGTCACGATCCTGATCGGCATCGCGGGCTATGTTCTTGCGCCCGCGATCTTGCGCTTGCTCGGAACTCCGGGCGATGCAGCGCCGCTCGCGCTCGCCTATTTGCGGGTGATCTTTCTTGCCATGCCGGCGCTGCTGCTGCTGACCTTGGCGATGATGGCGCTTCGCGGCGCCGGCGATAGCCTGACGCCCTTGTGGTTCATGATCGTCGCGGTCCTTCTCGACAGCGGCCTCAACCCCATTTTCATCCGCGGCCTGTTTGGCGCTCCGCAGCTTGGCATCGCCGGCTCGGCAACGGCGACCCTCATTGCCAATTACGCCGCTTTGTTCGGGCTCATCGGCTACATCTATCTCAAGGACCTCCCGCTTCGCCTTCGCGGGCCGGAGCTTCGCTATTTGTGGTGCGATTTCGCGATCCTCAGGACGATCTTCGCCAAGGGCCTGCCGATGGGGCTGCAGATGGTCATCATCTCGCTTTCGGCGCTTGCGCTGGTCGGACTCGTCAATCGCGAAGGGGTTGATACCAGCGCGGCGTTCGGGGTCGCGATGCAATTGTGGACCTATGTCCAGATGCCGGCGATGGCGCTCGGCGCGGCGGTCAGTGCAATGGCCGCGCAGAACATCGGCGCGGGCAAGTGGGACCGGGTCGGATCAATTACCCGCATCGCCATTTTCCAGGCGCTTGGCATCACTGGGGCAATGATCGTTGCGCTGACGCTTGCCGACAAAACGGTGCTTGCGCTGTTCATGGGTAGCGCAAGCCCAGCGCTTCCGATCGCCCGGCACATCCATTTGCTTGCGACGTGGAATTTCCTGCTGTTCGGAGTGATGATGGTGCTGTTCGGAACGGTCCGTGCGAACGGCGCGGTGTGGGTGCCGCTGATCGTGCTTGCAATCGGCCTGGTCCCGGTTCGCTTCGGCTATATTTACGCGACCTACGGATGGCTTCACGCCGACGCCATCTGGACCAGTTTTCCGGTCACCGCACTCATCAACCTCGCGCTTGCAATCGGCTTTTATGTCCAGGGCGGCTGGCGCAATGCCCGGATGAGCGCCGATCAACAGCCGTGCGTCGAGGAATGCACCGAAGAAGCGCTCGCCACCCGCGAACCCGGCGGCGCATTGAACCCGGCGGGCTGAACCCGGTAAAGGGTGGCCCATGTCGTCTTTTCCCTACCTTCGAATGCGCCGTGGCCGTGTCGCCCCGTGGATGCGCGATATGCTCGCCGAGCACCGGCTTCATCCCAGCGACTTCATTTGGCCGCTCTTCGTGTGCGAAGGCTCGGATTGCGAGGAACCGATCGCGTCGCTCCCGGGGGTCAGCCGCTGGAGCGTCGACAAGCTGGCCGATCGCGCCCGGCTCGCGGCGGCGGCCGGGATTCCGTGCATTGCCTTGTTCCCCAACACGCCGGAGGAGCTTCGCACCGACGACGCGCGCGAGGCGCTCAACCCCGACAACTTCGTCTGCCGTGCGATCAAGGCGATCAAGAATGCCGTTCCCGACATTGGCGTGCTGACCGATGTCGCGCTCGACCCCTACACCAGTCACGGTCACGACGGATTGATCGACGGCTCGGGCCGGGTCATCAACGACGACACGGTCAAGATCCTGGTCGACCAGGCGCTAGTCCAGGCCGGGGCCGGGGCCGACATCGTCGCTCCCTCGGACATGATGGACGGCCGTATCGGCGCGATCCGCGAAGCGCTCGAGACCGCTGGCCACCAGGACGTCGCGATCATGGCCTATGCCGCCAAATACGCCTCTGCTTTCTACGGCCCGTTCCGCGATGCAGTCGGCAGCAGCGGGCGGCTGAAGGGCGACAAGCGGGGCTATCAGATGAACCCAGCGAACATCGTCGAAGCGCTGCGTGAGGTCGAGCTCGACCTGTCCGAGGGCGCCGATTTCGTGATGGTCAAGCCGGGCCTGCCCTATCTCGACGTGCTTGCCCGGGTCAGTGCCGAGTTCGGCGTTCCGACCTTCGCTTATCAGGTGAGCGGCGAATATGCGATGATCGAGCACGCCGCCGCGGCTGGTGCCGGCGACCGCGAT
>JBDSSR010000116.1:0-10641 GCA_039928675.1 Sphingomicrobium sp.
GTGACAGGGATGCCCAGGTTGGCAATGGCCTTCATCGCGTCGAGCTGGGTGTCGGCGAGCGGAGCCGAAACTTCGCCCCAGCCGTGGGCAAGGAAGCGCAGCGGTCGTGCAGCGGTGACTCCTGGATCCTTCTGGCGAAGCGAGCCGGCGGCGGCATTGCGCGGGTTTGCGAACAGCTTGCCCCCGGCCGCCTCCTGCCGAGCGTTGAGCGCTTCAAAATCGGTTTTGGACATGTAGACCTCGCCCCGCACCTCAAGCATATCGAGCCCGCTGGCGATGGTCTGCGGGATATCGGCGATCGTACCGACATTGGCAGTGACGTCCTCGCCAACCGCGCCGTCGCCGCGAGTCGCGGCCAGCACCAGCGCTCCGCCCTCGTAGCGAAGAGAGCAGGAGAGCCCATCGATCTTGGGCTCCGCGGTCATCGCCAGCGGCACGTCGGGAGCGAGGTTGAGAAAGCGGTTCACCCGGGTAAGGAACTCAGCCACCTCGTCGGGCGAAAACGCATTGTCGAGGCTGAGCATCGGCAGTGCATGGGCAACCTTGGCAAGCCCGCTCGCCACCGGCGCAGCGCCCAGCCGCTGCGACGGCGAATCGGACCGGACGAGGTGCGGGAAGCGGTTCTCAAGCATCCGGTTCTCGCGAACCAGAGCGTCATAGTCAGCGTCGGAAATCTGCGGCGCGTCCTTGTCGTGATAGAGCCGGTCGTGCCGAGCGATCTCCTTCGCCAGCTCGGCCAGCCGGTCGGCGGCCTGTGCCTCAGTCAGCGTGTCAGCCATCCTTATCCAAACAATTCCTCGAGAAGACTGATGAAGCTGGTCCAGCTGCGTTCGGCGGCAAGCGCATTATAGGCCACGCCGTCAATCTCGAGCGAACTTGCGTTGGGATTGGTAAAGCCGTGGCCGACGTGCCCGTAGGCGTGGATTTGCCAGTCGGACCCGGCCTTTGTCAGTTCCTGCCCCAGTGCGACGACCTTGTCGGGAGTGACCATGGGGTCGTCCCAGCCGTGGAACGCAACAACCTTCGCCGGGATCTTTTCCGGGGGCAACCCGGGCGGGTCGAACAGCCCGTGGAAACAGACCGCAGCGGCGATGTCCGCCCCGCTCCGCGCCAGGTCGAGCGCGCATTGCCCGCCAAAGCAATAGCCGGCGACGACGATCCGCCCAGAATCCACGTCTTCGATTCCGCGCGCCAGTTCGAGCAAATGCAGCATCCGCCGGCGAAGTGCCGCACGATCTTCTCGCAGCCGCGACATTTCGCCAAAGCAGACATCGCGCGAAGCACCTTGAAACTGCTTGCCGAAGATATCCGCAACCAGCGCATTATAGCCAAGCTCGACCAGCTGGCGGCCAAAGCCGATTTCGAGCTCGGATACGCCCATCACAGTCGGGATCAGGATGACCGTCGGCCGCACTGCGTCGTCGCGGCGGCCAACGAAGACGCTTTCGAGGCTCTCGCCCTCGAAGTCGTGGGGAATCGATCGAACCTTGCTCATCAGTGCTCCTCGGCCAGCTCGGCCAGCCTGGCGACTGTGTTCATGTTGCGGGCCGTGCCTTTGGCCGCAGCCCCGATCCGCAGCCGCGATTGGCCCATGCCGCCCGGGTAATGCACATAGATTTCGCGTGTCCCAAGCGCCATCCGCTCATCACCAACATTCTTCGCCTCAACAAGCGCCTCGGCATCTGGCGCTTGGGCGAGGAAGATCGCGGCGACCTGGTTGCCCGGTTCACCGGCGAACGGATTTGCGCGAGCAACCGCTGCCATCTCGGCGGCGGTTCGGACCATGACGTCGACGCTTGCGCCCATATGGTCGCGGAGCGCGGCTTCGAGGGCCATGCGAAGAACCGATTCGGGCTCGGCGCTTGAGAACAGCAAATTGCCGCTGGCGATGAAGGTCCGGGGATTATCAAGGCCGAGCTGCACCGCGATGTGCTTGAGGTCCGCCATCTTGAGCTGGCGCTTGCCCAGGTTCACGCCGCGCAACAAAGCGACGTAGCCGGTCACGCGGCGTCGAGCAGCCGCGCCGCCTGCGCCCGCGCCTCGTCGGTCACCGAAGCCCCCGACAGCATCCGAGCAATTTCCTCGCGCCGTTCGGCTTCGTTGAGCCGCCGAACGCTGGTGCGGGTGCCTGTGGGCCCGTGCGCCTTCTCGATCCGATAGTGGTGCGATGCTCGCGCCGCGACCTGTGGGGAATGGGTGACGACGAGCACCTGCGACTGCTCCGCAAGCCTCGCCAGCCGCTCTCCGATCGCGCTTGCAACGGCGCCACCAACGCCGCGGTCGATTTCGTCGAAGATCATGGTCGCGGCAGTCCCGGCCTCGGCAAGCGCGACCTTGAGCGCGAGGATGAAGCGTGACAGCTCGCCGCCCGACGCGATTTTCGTAAGCGCTCCAAACGGAGCTCCGGGATTGGTCGAAATTTCGAACTCGACCCGGTCAGTCCCGGTCGGTCCCGGCTCGGCGGTGACAATCACGGTCCGGAAGCGCGCCGAGTCGAGCTTGAGCGGCGCAAGTTCCGCAGCAACGGCCGAGTCCAGTCGACCGGCCGCTTGGCGCCGTCGATCGCCAAGCATGGCGGCGACCAGACCATAGGCCTCGCGCGCGGCGAGCAGTTCGCGATCAAGCTCCTCGACCCGGGCTCCGCCGGCGTCGATTGCCGCCAACTGACTTCTCATCTGTTCGCCCAGCCCAGCCAGCGCATCGGGTTCGACGCGATGCTTGCGGGCGAGGCCGCGAATGTCGAACAACCTCGCCTCGACCTCCTCTAGCCGCCCGGGATCGATCGACAGAGCTTCCGCCGCCCGGGCAAGTCGGTCTTCCGCCTCGCTGGCTTCGACCAGAGCCCGGTCGAGCGCTGCAAGCGCTTCGCCAAGCAACGGCTCATCGGCCGCGGCGCGCTCGATCCGCCGGGCGGCCTGGCGAAGC
Organism: Sphingomicrobium sp.; assembly: GCA_039928675.1. Taxonomy (GTDB): domain Bacteria; phylum Pseudomonadota; class Alphaproteobacteria; order Sphingomonadales; family Sphingomonadaceae; genus Sphingomicrobium. The sequence continues at coordinate 2,926 of JBDSSR010000116.1, forward strand.
TGAGCAAGCGCGCCGTCGGACCCGCCAAGCAGTTCGTCGAGGCCTTCCAGGGATTCGCCGGCTGCCATTCCGGCCTTCATCGCGCTGCGCTGTTCGGCCAAGCTTGTCTCTTCCCCCGGCTGCGGCGCAAGTGCCTCGATCTCGGCGCTTGCGTGGGCGAGATAATCGCGGTTGCGCATCGCCTCCTCAGCGTTGAACCGGGCGCTGGCGAGATCGGCCTTGACCCGGGTCACGTCAGCCCAGCACGCCGCAACCTCGGCGGTATCGAGCCGGGCAAAGGCATCGAGCAGCGCTCGGTGGCCCCTGGGGTTGAGAAGGCCGCGATCATCGTGCTGGCCGTGGATTTCGATCGCCAGCGCGCCAAGGTCGCGAAGAAAGCCCGCCGGGACCGCCGACGCGCCGACGAACGCGCGGCTGCCACCGTCGCTTTTCAGCGAACGGCGGATAATCAGCGGGTCGGCGGGATCGCTGTCGATATCCTGTGCCTCAAGCAGGGCGCGGACGGGATGATCGCGGGGCAGGTCGAACTCGGCGCTTACCGAGGCGGCGTCGGCCCCGGATCGGACGAGACCGCTGTCGGCGCGCGAGCCGAGCGCAAGCCCGAGTGCATCGAGCAGGATCGACTTGCCCGCGCCCGTTTCGCCGGTGAGCACGCCGAGGCCGGGATGGAACTCGAGGTCGAGTTGCTCGACCAGCACGACATTGGCGACGGTGAGCTGCCTCAGCACGCGGCGAACGTCCGCGAAATAGGTTTGCCTATCCCGCGACGTCCGGAACTCATCGGCTTATTGGGCCTTGGGCTGCGGCTTGGCGTCAGGATAGCTGTTGGCGTTCGGGAGGTCGCGACGAGCAGCCGCCGCCTTGGTCGAGACCGCGTCGGGCTGGTGCTGGCGCGGACCGGCGGCCGTCCACATGCCGGTGTGCTTCTGCTCCTGGCGCAATAGCCGGAGCGACTGCCGGTACCAGTAGGTCCCGGGATAATTGCGGCCAAGCACTGCCGCCGCCCTGCGCGCTTCATCGGGAAGGCCAAGCGCGAGATTGCATTCGACCAGCCGCTCGAGAGCTTCGGGCGTGTGGCTCGACGTCTGGAAATTGTCGATGACGTTGCGGAAGCGATAGGTCGCCGCAAGCCACTGACCCGAACGTTGGTAAAAGCGCCCGATTTCCATGTCCTTGCCGCCAAGATGATCTTTGATCAGGTCAAGCTTGAGCCGCGCATCCCCGGCGTAGCGCGTGTCGGGATAGCGCCGGATCAATTCGCCGAACGCATCGGCCGCCTGCTGGGTCGTCGACTGCTCGCGAGTAACGTCGTTGATCTGTTCGTAATAGCTCATCGCAATCAGATATTGCGCGTAGGGCGCCTCCGCATTGCCGGGGTGGATGGTCACGAACCGGCGGGCGGATGAAATCGAGTCATTATACTTGTGCGCGAGATAATAGCTGAAGGCGCTCATCAGCTGGGCTCGGCGAGCCCAAACCGAATAGGGGTGCTGGCGTTCGACCTCGTCGAAAAGCTTTGCGGCCTGCTCGTAATTGCCGCTTTGCAGCGTCTGCTGTGCAGCGGCGTACAGGGTATTGACGTCGCGCGCGATGTAGGCCGCGTCCTTGCCTTTGCTTCCCGTCGAGCAGGCGGAAAGCGTGACGGTAGCGGCGCAGGCCAGGATCAGTGCGGCGGATCGGTCAAGTTTTAGCATGGAACCTCATTAGCGTGCGCACGGAGCGGGGCCAAGGCGCTCAGTCTGGTGTACCGGACGAACAGGGGCTGAACGGAAGTCAGGCGGGTTGAACCTCGGCCGCATCCTTCTCGTCGTTGCGAAGGAAGCTGTCGGGCTTGACCCCTAGCCACACCAGCACCGGCGCCGAGATGTAGATCGACGAATAGGTCCCGATGACGACGCCCAGGAAGATGGCGATCGAGAGCCCAAAGATCACTTGCGGCCCGATCAGCATCAGGATTCCAAGCGCGATGAGAACGGTGAGCGAAGTAACGACGGTGCGCGCCAGCGTTTCGTTGAGCGACAGGTTGATGAGGTTGAGGATCGCCATCTTGCGGTACTTGCGCAAATCTTCGCGGATCCGGTCGTAGATGACAACCGTGTCATTGAGCGAATAGCCGACGATTGTGAGAAATGCCGCGACGACGTTCAGATCGACCTGAAGCCGGGTGAAGGCGAAGAAGCCAAGCGTCATGGCCATGTCGTGCGCGAGCGTCAGGAGCGCGCCGACCCCGAACTGCCATTCGAACCGGAACCAGATGTAGATCGCGATCCCCAGCATCGCCAGGCCGATCGCCATTGCGCTGTCCTGGGCAAGTTCTTCGCTAACCTTGCCCGAAACCGATTCGCCAGCGTCGACTCGAGCGCCGGGGAAGTCCTGGGGAAGCGTTGCCCTGAGCTTCGAGACCACCTGGTTGGAGGCCGCGTCACCGCCCTGCGGCTTGGGCAGGCGAATTTGAAACGTACGGTCGTTTTTGCCCAGTGTCGTGATCCCCGCTTCGCAACTGCACAGGCGGTCCACCCGGCTTCTGAGGTCGTCGGTGAGAACCGGCTGAGCAAACTCGGCCCTAACCACTTCGCCGCCGACAAAGTCGATTCCGAGGTTTAGGCCGCGATACATTGTAAACCCGATCGACACGATCGTCGCGACAAGCGACAGCACCAACGCCAGGTTGCGCCAGCGCATGAAGTCGAGATTGGTATTCTCGGGTACGAGCTTCAGGAGCTTCATCGAGCATCAGGCCTTAGATATGCAGTTCGCGAGGACGCGTGCGGCGGATCCACAGAGCAACCAGCATGCGGGTGAAATAGACTGCGGTGAACACGGACGTCATTACGCCAATCATCAAAACGATAGCGAATCCGCGCACTGGTCCCGATCCGAAATACGCCATGATCCCGGCTGAAATGACATGGGTCACGTTGGCGTCGAAAATCGCTCGAAACGCTTCGTGGTAACCTGTTTCAACGGCATCGATCAGCCGTCGCCCGCGACGAATTTCCTCGCGTATGCGTTCGTTGATCAAGACATTGGCGTCGACCGCCGCACCGATCGTCAGGATGAAACCCGCGATTCCGGGAAGGGTCAGGGTAGCGTTGAAGATGGCCATGATGCCAAGGATCAGGAAGGCGTTCACGACCAGCGCGATATTGGCGTAGACGCCGAAGCGGCCATAGGTGACGAGCATGAAAACCATCACCGCAAGCGTCGCGATGATGCTTGCAGTCAGGCCTTTGTGGATCGAATCCTTGCCGAGTTCTGCGCTGACCGTCCGTTCCTCAATTGGGATGAGCTTCACCGGGAGCTTGCCCGACGCAAGGCTGACTGCGAGCTCGTTTGCGGACTGAACCGTGAAGCTGCCCGCGATCTGCGCCTGCCCGCCGAGAATCGGCTCGTTAATGTTGGGCGCCGACAACACCTTGTCGTCGAGGATGATAGCAAACGGCTTGCCGACATTTTCCTGAGTGGTCCGCGCAAAGCGACGGGCACCCGTGGTGTTGAAGGTAATGTTGATGTCCGCACGGCCGTCCTGGTCAAAGCCCTGGGAGGCCTTGGTCAGCTGATCTCCGGAGACCATGACGCGGCGCTTGACCGCAATGAAACCGGTTCCGTCGGCCATCGGAAGCACCTGGCTGCCCGGCGGTGCCCGGCCCTGCCGCACCTGCTCCGGATCGGCGGTCAGGTCGACGAGCTTGAACTCGAGCCGAGCGGTCTGACCGATCAGCTTCTTCAGCGCCTCGGGGTCTTCAACCCCCGGCACTTCGACGAGGATCCGGCTGCCGCCTTCGGTAATGACAGTGATTTCCTTGGTCCCGCCGGGATCGATCCGTCGGCGGACGACGTCGCGCGCGACATTCATTGCATCCTTCAGCGCCTGGCTGGTGCCGGCCGGAGTGGGGGTTAGGACAACGCGCGTCTGGTCGATCACCTGGACGTCCCAGTCGCGGTTCCCGGTCAGCTTGATCGGCTGGCTGAGCTGGCGCAGCCGTTCGACCGCTGCATCGACCTGGGTCGGGTTGCGAACCAGGAACGACAAGCGCCCGCCGGCCGTCGAAAAATCGCCGATGTCGATGGTCGGGTCACGCCGAAGTTCCGTCTGGACCTCGTCTTCCTTGGCCTGAAGGCGCTGTTTCAGCGCATCCCGCATGTCGGCTTCGAGCAGCAGGTGACTTCCGCCGGCAAGGTCGAGACCAAGGCTGATCCGGTATTGCGGAAGCCACTTTGGCCAGTGCGCCGCGGCCGAAGTGCCGACGATCATGCTGGGGATCGAAAACAGCACCCCAAGCGCGACCACGAAGCTGAGCAGCCAAACCTTCCAGCGGGGAAAATCGAGCACCGGCCGAGCCTCAGTCGTTCGCGGGCTTGGTGGTCGGGGACAGCACCTGGCTAAGCGTCGACTTGACCACCCGGACCCGAACGCCCTGGGCGATTTCGACTTCGGCCTCCTCGTCGCCGGTCTTCGTCACCCGCCCGCGAATTCCGCCCGCGGTGACGACTTCGTCGCCCTTCTTGACCGCCGCGACGGCGGCCTGATGCGCCTTTACCCGGCGTTGCTGCGGCCGGATCATCAGAACATAGAAGATCGCGAAGATGAAAACCCACGGCAGTACCCCGACCAGAAACTGCGCGGTCCCGCTGGAATCTCCCGCTGGCGCGGCCTGGATAAAGCTTGTCGAGAGCGTTGCGATGGTCATGACTGCTAACGGACTTTCCGAAAGGGAAGAATGATGGTCGGGGCGACTGGATTCGAACCAGCGACCTCCACACCCCCAGTGTGATGCGCTACCAGGCTGCGCTACGCCCCGACTGGTCGGCGCATCTAGGCAGCCACGGCTGGCAAGGCAAGGTGCGCACGACGAGACGGGTGCGGCGGGAGAGCCAATGACTCAGCGCAGGCGAAAATCGAACGGCCGCAATCGGGTTCGAACCGGGGCCCGCAGGATCGCGCTCGCAATCCTCGCTCTGCCGACGGCTTACCTGCTCGCGGCGCTGATCGGATCATTGCTGCCCGTCAACCGCGGCTGGACCGAGCCACGCCAGGGCACCACCGTGTACCTGGCGGACAACGGCGTCCACGTCGACATTCTGATGCCGGTCGAGGCGCAAGGGCTCGACTGGCGGTCATTGTTCCCCGAGCGCGATTTTGCGGCAATTGACCCCAATTCGGGATGGATCGCGTTCGGGGCGGGCGAAAAGCACGTCTATCTCGACACTCCGACCTGGTCCGACCTGTCGCTTCGCACCGCATGGTCGGGCTTGGCTGGCGGCGAGCGGGTGATGCACGTCGAATATGTCCCAAGCCCTTATTACGCAGTCCGCGAGATCCGCCTTCGGCCGGCCGAATATCGCCGGTTGTGGAGCGCGATCCGGGCCGAGCTGGCGGTCGATCAGTCAGCCCGCCCGCGACGCATCGACCACCCTGGATATGGCCCTTACGACGCCTTTTACCGGACCAATGGCAAAGCGAGCGCGATTCTCGCCTGCAACAGCTGGGTGGCTGGCAAGCTGCGCCTCGCGGGGGTTCGGACGAGCTTGTGGCCGCCCTTCCCGCAAGGGCTGGTGTGGCGATACCGGAAGGCCGGTCAAAGGACGTAGCGGCTGAGGTCCGCGTCGCGGGCAATTCCGGCAAGCTGCTGGTCGACGAAGGCGGCATCAACGACAAGCGTTTCACCGCGCCGGTTCTCGGCGTCGAAACTGATCTCCTCGAGCAGCTTTTCCATCACCGTCTGAAGCCGCCGGGCGCCAATATTCTCGATCGCCTCGTTCACTTCCGCAGCGATCCGAGCAAGCGCTTCGATGCCGTCGTCGGCGAAGGTGATGGTCACCCCCTCGGTCCCGAGCAACGCCCGATATTGCTCGGTCAGGCTGGCCCTGGTCGATGACAGAATTCGGACGAAATCCTGCTGGGTCAGGGCCTTGAGCTCAACCCGGATCGGAAGGCGGCCCTGAAGCTCGGGAAGCAGGTCGGTGGGCTTGGCGAGATGAAACGCGCCCGATGCGATGAACAAGATATGGTCGGTTTTCAGCGGACCGTATTTGGTCGCCACCGTGGTACCTTCGATCAGCGGCAGCAGATCGCGCTGAACGCCTTCGCGGCTGATCGACCCGCCGCGAACGTCGGACACAGCGATCTTGTCGATCTCGTCGAGGAAGACGATTCCGTTGGCCTCGGCGTCGGCAAGCGCAACCCGGTTGATGTCGTCGGGGTCGATCCGCTTGTCAGCCTCTTCCTCGGTCAGCCGGGCAAAGGCATCGGGCACCTTGAGCTTTCGGCGCGTGCGCGGCCCCTGGCCGGCAAGCTTGCCCATCATCGATTTAAGATCGAACAGCTGCGGTCCCATGCCGGGCACTTCGAATGGCGTGGATTGCGAATCGTCGACTTCAATCTCGACCTCCGCAGCGGCCAGGCTGCCGTCGGCAAAACGCTGGCGGAAGCTCTGCCGAGTGGCTTCGCTCGAGCCCTTGCCGGTCAGAGCATCGAGCAATCGCTCCATCGCGGCATCCTCGGCCCCGGCGCGGACCTTGGCCCGGCGCCGCTCGCGTTCCAGCCGAACCGCCTCCTCGACAAGGTCGCGGGCAATCTGCTCGACGTCACGACCGACATAGCCAACCTCGGTGAACTTGGTTGCTTCGACCTTGACGAAGGGAGCGTCGGCGAGCCTTGCCAGCCGGCGGCTGATCTCGGTTTTGCCGCAGCCGGTGGGGCCGATCATGAGGATGTTCTTGGGCGTCACTTCATCGCGCAGTTCGGGAGCAAGCTGCTGGCGACGCCAGCGGTTGCGAAGCGCGACCGCGACCGCGCGCTTGGCGTCATCCTGGCCGATAATATGTTCGTTGAGCGCGGCGACGATCGCCCTGGGCGTAAGCCGGTCGCTGAGCGTTTCGCCCGGCTCCGCTGTGCCGGCGGGAATGGCTGAGTGAGAATTCATCGTCACCGATATGTTGGGCGCCTGGCGCGCGCCTTCAATGACCGGCCGTTCACCGGTCGTGGGCAGTGAAGAATGCGATGCTGTCGGTCAGGGCGCTGGTAGTGCCGCGAAACACCGGCGAGAGCGACTTGATCGTGTCGATGTGGCTCTTGCCAGGATAAAGCTTGAGCTCGGCGGTCGCTCCGGCGGCCTTTAATGCCGCGGCAAGTCGCCGCGAGTTGCGCGGCTGGACGATGGTGTCGGCAGTGCCATGCATCAACAGCATCGGGGGCGCATCCCGGCGAACGAAGTTGATCGGTTGAGTCTCGCCGGGCTTCGGCCACGCGCCCAGGGCATCGCGGCCCTGCTCTTCGGTAAAGGGATAAAAGTCGTACGGCCCCGAAAGCAAAGCGGCGGCGCGGATCGCCGCGGAATCGACCCCCGCCTGGGTCAGATAGTGCCGATCGAGCGCCAGCATGGCGCCGATATAGGACCCCGCTGAATGACCTGAGATGAGGAGTTCGCGTGGATTTCCGCCGAAGCTTGCGATGTGATCCGCGGTCCATTTTACCGCGAGTGCGCCGTCTTCGATGAAGGTTGGAAACCGAACCTGGGGGACAAGGCGGTAGTCGGGAACGACGACGACGAAGCCGCGCGACGCAAAGGCCCGGGCAGCGAATCCGTAATCGCCCCGTTCGCCAGTAACCCAGCCGCCGCCGTAGAAGAATATGATCACCGGAAGCGGTCCGGTGGGGCGGTTCGCCGGAACCCAGACATCGAGCTTGAGGCGGGGATCCGGACCGAAGGACAC
>JBDSSR010000117.1:0-3277 GCA_039928675.1 Sphingomicrobium sp.
GGGAGCTTCAGACGCGAGGGAGCACGCACCGGGTGCAGGTGCTTGAACCCCACATTGCCGACCTCGCCCGGCACATGATCGACAAGCCACCGCCGGACTTGTCGCGGCTATTGCTGGCGCCGATGCCGGGGCTTCTGACGCGGCTCGATGTCGCGGTCGGTGACAAGGTCGAGCCCGGCCAGCCGGTCGCGGTGATGGAAGCGATGAAGATGGAGAATATCCTGCGCGCGACCCGCGCCGCGACGGTCAAGGCGACCCCGGCGAAAGCGGGCGACAGCCTCGCGGTCGATCAGATCATCGTCGAGTTCGAATAGCTCAAGCGGCGCCTGCCCGCGCCATTTGCATCACCGCCCGCGCAACTCACTCCGCCTGAGCTTCCCCGTCGCGGTCTTCGGTAGCGCCTCGACGAACTCCACTTCACGCGGATATTTGTAGGGCGCGATCTCGTCCTTGACGAAGGCCTGCAGCTTCTCGGCAAGTTCCTCGCTTGCCTGCGCAAAACCGGCCAGCACGACGAACGCCTTCACCTTTTGCCCGCGCTCGGGGCAGTGCACCCCGATCACCGCGCATTCGGCCACCGCGGGGTGCGACAGAAGCGCGTTCTCCACTTCGGGTGCGCCGATATTGTAGCCCGAGCTGACGATCATGTCGTCGCTTCGCGCAAGGTACCAATAATAGTCGTCAACGTCCTTGCGATAGGTGTCGCCGGTGACGTTCCAGCCGTCGGCGACATAATCCTTTTGCCGCTCGTCATCGAGGTAGCGGCAGCCGGTCGGGCCCTTGATTGCAAGCCGCCCTTCGCCTTGGTCCATCGGCTTGCCGTCGAGATCGAGCACCGTCGCTTGGTAACCAGGCACGGCCTTGCCGGTCGCTCCGGGGCGGATGTCGTCGCCCGCGGCCGAAACGAAGATGTGCATCATCTCGGTCGCTCCGATGCCGTCGATGATGGCGATGCCCGTGCGCTCCTTCCACGCGGTCCAGATCGCTTGCGGCAAATGCTCCCCGGCGGAGATGCAGCAGCGCAATGACTTGAGTGCAGTATCGAGGGCTGGTTGGCCGAGCAGCGCTTTATAGGCCGTTGGAGCAGTCCCGAGGTGAGTCACTCCGAACCTGCCGATCGCCTCGACCAGCGCCGCAGGGCTCGCCTGCTCGACCGTCGCCGCGGTTGCTCCGAAGCGGAGCGGGAACAGCAAGGTGATGCCCAGGCCAAAGGTGAAGGCCATCGGCGCGCTGGTCAGGAACACATCGCCGGGCCTGGGGCCGATCAAATGCCGCGCGAATGTGTCGCACGGGCTGAGAATGTCGCGGTGGAACTGGACGCAGCCCTTGGGCACTCCGGTGGTGCCGCTGGTAAAGGCGATCAGTGCGGGGTCGTCGCGGCCGGTATCCACTGCCGGAAGCGGGTCCAGCGACGCAGTGCGCGTCTCCAGCTCGCCGTGGCCGTAATCGCCGTCATATTTGACGATATGCCTGATCGCGTGGGTCTGCTCGACCGCCTGCCTGAAATCGCCAATGAACCGCGAATCGACGATCGCGTGGCTGATCTGCGCGCGTTCTATAACCGTCGCGATCTCGCCCGGCCGGAGCAGGGGCATGGTTGCGACGACAACTCCGCCGGCCTTGATGACACCCAGCCAGGCGGCGAACATGGTGTAGCTGTTGGGCCCGCGAAGGAGGACCCGGTTGCCCGGGACCAGCACTTCCTCCTCGACCAGCAGCCGGGCAATTCGTCCGCTCAAATTGTCGAGCTCAAAATAGGATTTGGCGCCGTGCTCGTTGATCACCGCGATGTCTTCCGGCGCCTGTGTCTTGAGCAACTCCGCTGCAGCGTTCATTCGCTCGGGATAGTGAAGCTCGGGCAGGTCGAAGCGAAACTCGGGCAGCAGCTCGGGCGGCGGCAATCGGTCAATAACGAAGCTGTCGTAAGTCATTCGCGCCGACCGATCCTCAATCCTCCACGACGGCGGTGGTTTCAATCTCGACCTTGGCCGCGCTTTCCACCAGACCGCTGACTTCGACCAGCGCAACCGCCGGATAATGATCGCCGATGATCTCGCGCCACGCGGTTCCGATTTCGTCGCGCGAGCTCATATATTCGTGGCGGTCGGTGACATAGCAGGTCATGCGAACGATGTGCGCCGGCCCGGCACCGTCTTCGGCAAGCACTGCAAGCGTATTGCGAAGCGCTCGCGCGAACTGGCCGTGAAGGGTATATTCGGGGAAGCTCCCGCGCTCGTCCCAGCCGATGATCCCGGCGGTGAAGATCATCCTCCCGCGAGCGCTGACTCCGTTTGAATAGCCGCTTGGCCGCGGCCAGCCTGCCGGTTGCAATATTTTCATTGTGTCCACTCCATGATTTTGCCGAGCAGCATTAGCCCACCGAAGAGCACGAAAATTGCGCCAAAGAACCAGCAGCCGACGGTGTTGAGAAAGTCCTTCAACTGGCCGCGGCCTTGAGCAGATCGCGAGCAATGATCTGGCGCTGGACCTCGCTTGCTCCCTCGTAGATCCGAAGCGCCCGGATGTCGCGGTACAGCGCCTCGACCTTGACGCCTTTGGTGACGCCCGCGCCGCCGTGAAGCTGGACCGCGGCATCGATCACCTTTTGCGCGACCTCGGTCGAATGAAGCTTGGCCATTGCCGCAGCGCGACGGTTATCGAACCCGCCCACATCCTGTTGCCAAGCCGCTCGATAGATCAGGAGCGCGGACGCATCGATTGCCAGCGCCATGTCGGCCAGCGTCGCCTGGGTGACGGCATTGTCGGCCAGAGTGCCGCTGCCGAGCCTGCGCTTGCACGTCCAGCTCAAGGTTTCGTCAAGCGCTCGCCGCGCAAATCCGAGCGCTGCCGCTCCGACCGTAACCCGGAACAGGTTGAGCGTTTCCATCGCGATCCGAAAACCTTCGCCGGGTTCGCCAATGATTGCGTCGGCGGGCAGGCGGACCTTGTTATATTTCAGCCGTGCCAGGGGGTGGGGGGCGATGACATCGATCCGCTCTGCGACCTCGACCAATTCGGCCGGTACGATGAAGGCCGACAGCCCACGCGCGCCTTCGCCTTCTCCTGTCCTGGCGAAGGTCACATAGAAATCTGCGATTCCGCCGTTTGAAATGTATGTCTTCTCGCCAAAGATCACCCACTCGTTGCCGTCGCGCATTGCCGACGTGGCCATGTTGGCTGCATCCGAACCGCAGCCCGGCTCGGTCATTGCAAAGGCGGCAATTGCCGCGCCGCTGGCAACGCGGGCAAGCCACCGGCGCTTCTGCTCGATCGTTCC
>JBDSSR010000118.1:0-4945 GCA_039928675.1 Sphingomicrobium sp.
CGGCGACATCTGCACCACCAGCGGAGCGAGCGCGACAACCGCGCCGACGCCCGCGAAGCTGACCGCCGCGACGTTGAGGAAGTCGCGCCGGCGAACCCCGTCATCGGTGGAGTCGCTGGCCGTCGAGCCCTCAACGGATTGTGCCTGAATGGCCATCGTTCCCCTTTTTGACCATTTGGTCAGGCGTGCCGGACGGCACTTGAGCTGCAGCGCCCAGGTTCAATCCCAAGGGCGATGGCGGGCCTGATAGCGAGCGGCCGGGAGGCGGACAAGGGGTGGATTGAAGTGCCGCGCAGGACCGCCGTCGGGCGCTGCCCCGCTGGCCGGCAGGAGCGCCGCGGCGCCTCCAAACATGGTGGGTGCAAAAGGCGCGCAGGAGGATGAGCGGGATCGGGATGCCGCGCTGAGCGCCGATCGCTGGTCCGACGCCGGCATTGGCACCGCCTAGCGCAGTTCCTCGGCAATCGGCGCGGTCGCCGGCTCCGCGCGATGCTCGCGCCGACCCTTGGCCGAGGCATGGAACATGACTGCCGCGGCATAGACAACGACGATGCACACCAGCCAGCGGAGCAGCCCGAGCGGCATCGATTTTACCAGAAACGCCGCGACGAGGACCGCCGGTATTCCGCCGATCGCCAGCCCAAGGACGACCTTGAGGTTGATTTCACCGATGGCGAGATGGCGGATACTTGCGCCCGCGCCGGTGATCGCAGCGCCCCCGGCCATGATCGGAAAAGCATAGCGCGGATCCATTCCCATCAGGCTGAGCATGACGAGGGTCGGCGCGAAATTGCCTACTCCGAAGTTGATCAGGACGCCGAAGAAGAAATTGGCGGCGATGGCGACGATCATCAGCCCAAGTGGCAGGCTCGCCGCAGTGCCGCCCCCGGGGAACAGGTTGAGGTTGGTCATGACGTACGCAAGCGCCGCCAGGACAAGTGCAATCGCGACGACCAGCTGGACCACCCACACCCGAGTTCGGGAGACCAGCGGTGCGCCAAGAAGCCCGCCGAAAAGAAGCGCAAGGACGCAGCCGATGAGCAGCACGGGATCGACGAGAACTCCGAGCAGGATCAGAAAAATCAGGCTTTCGGCCATCGACGGCGGGGTCAGGCCGACCAGCATCGTCGGTGGGATCAACCGGTCGGGAACGAGCTTGCGAAACTTGAGCCAGGCGGTGGTCGGCGCGAACGAACCGATCCCGAGCGTGTCGAAAAAGTTGACGATTGCGCCGACTATGATCGCTTCGGGCATGGGCAGTGCCCCTTGCCGGATCGCGGCCCGAACAAGGACCGCGCCGAACAGCGCGATGGCCAGCGCGAGCGGGATCAACAGAGCGATCAGCATGGCGTCCCCCAGATTTTGACGGTGCCATGCTAGGCGATTGTTGCGACCCCGCAACCTTATCCGACGCCTGGCCCGCAACCTTGAGCGCGAGCGTGAAATATTCGCGCGGCCGCTGACTTCGCCGCGCGCGTCGGGAATCTCTAGTACCAAGCCCGAATCGCACCGCTCTCACCCGGCCTCTCGCCGGGCGTTCGGCGCAGGCGTAAGGGTGCCAACGAACAGCAAGCGAGCGGGATTTTCAGACCATGGCGAACAAGGCAGGCACCATTCTTTCGCGAATCAAGGACGAGGAGATCGACTGGGTCGACCTTCGATTCACCGACCCCAAGGGCAAGTGGCAGCATCTGACCATGGCCTCGGTCGTGATCGACGAGGACCAGCTGACCGACGGATTCATGTTCGACGGAAGCTCGATTTCCGGATGGAAGGCGATCAACGAGTCCGACATGATTCTCAAGCCGGACCTCGACGCGGTCTATGTCGATCCCTTCAGCGCGACTCCGATGATGATCCTGTTCTGCAATGTCGTCGAACCGGCAACCGGCGAGCTTTACAGCCGCGACCCGCGATCGACCGCGACCCGCGCCGAAGCCTATCTCAAGGCGACCGGAGTTGGCGACCAGGTCTATGTCGGACCCGAGGCCGAGTTTTTCATGTTCGACGACGTGCGTTTCGAGGACAGCTACAACGCCTCGTCATTCCGCCTCGACGACATCGAATTGCCGACCAACACCAACCGCGAATACGACGGCGGCAACCTTGGCCACCGGCCGCGCGCAAAGGGCGGCTATTTCCCCGTCGCTCCGGTCGACAGCGCAATGGATATCCGCGGAGAGATGGTCTCGACAATGCTCGAAATGGGCCTGCCGATGGACAAGCATCATCACGAAGTCGCCGCCGCCCAGCATGAGCTCGGCCTGACCTATGGCGAGTTGGTCGAGACCGCCGATAGAATGCAGATCTACAAATATGTCGTCCACATGGTAGCCCAGGCCTACGGCAAGACCGCGACCTTCATGCCCAAGCCGATCGCCCAGGACAACGGCTCGGGAATGCATACCCACATGTCGATCTGGAAAGGCGGCAAGCCGCTGTTCGCGGGCAACGGCTATGCTGGCCTGAGCGAGATGGCGCTCTATTTCATCGGCGGCGTGATCAAGCACGCGCGCGCCCTCAACGCGTTCACCAATCCGACCACCAACAGCTACAAGCGGCTGGTTCCTGGGTTCGAGGCCCCGGTCCTGCTCGCTTATTCAAGCCGCAATCGCTCGGCGTCGTGCCGCATCCCCTATGGCGCTGGAGAGAAGGCCAAGCGGGTCGAGTTCCGCTTCCCCGACGCCATGGCCAACCCTTATCTGGCCTATGCCGCGATCATGATGGCCGGCCTCGACGGAATCCAGAACCGGATCCACCCCGGCGATCCGATGGACAAGAACCTTTACGACCTGCCGCCGGCCGAGCTGGTCAACGTTCCCACGGTATGCGGATCGCTTCGCGAAGCGCTCGGCGCATTGTCGGACGATCGCGCGTTCCTGACGCGTGGCGACGTGTTCAGCGACGACCAGATCGAAAGCTACATTGAGCTCAAGTGGGACGAAGTCATGCGCTGGGAAACCACGCCGAGCCCGGTCGAGTTCGACATGTATTATTCGAGCTGATTTTCTCCGTAACAATATTGGGCTAAGGTCAGCCTTTCGGAACGCCGGTGGAGGGAACCCTCCCACCTTCCCTTTCCCTTCATCGGCATAGTCCGCCGCTTATATAGCGGCGGACGTCGTTTCAGCCGCGCTCCCGCCGCTTTCTAGCGGCGGACGTAAACCGACCCGGCGCTATCCCGGGCGATCAGCCGCCAGTCGGGCGAGCCCGCGAGCAGCGCCGAAAGCCCGGTCGGGCGATTGGCAACGATCGCCCAGCGGATGTCCCAGCGCTTCACGGCCTGCTCCAGGGCAACAGGATCGCCGTGGGCGATCTGTGCATAGCCGAGCACCAGATCGTCACCGTACATGTCGCCGCGCCCGTCGATGTACGGCCGGATTCCCTTGAGGATCAGCGGACCGCCCATGGTGTAGGCATTGATCACCGGCTGGCTGCGAAGCGCCGGCGGGACGGCCGCGATCAGCAGCCACGGATTGGCCTCGTTTTCGGGGGGGTCGAGTGGCATCGCCAGGCGGGCAAGGACGAGCGCAAGGGCGCCGCCGAGCGCGATTCCGACCAGCCCGCGCGCCGCCGCCGGGCGATCAGCGGCCCGGGCGAACCCGCCGGGCAGGATCATTGCGGCAACGATCGCAAGCACCGCCTGATGGCGCGTTTGCATCAGCGCCAGAGCCAGCAGCCCCGCGAGCATCAGCCAGCGCACCGGATGAAGGCGCGGCCGCTTCCACGCAATCAGCGCCAGCGCGACAGCCGTGGCGACGAAGAAATAGGGCGTCACCGCGAAGTTGGACGGCTTCCACTCGTCGATCAGCGGAAGCATTGCCAGGCTTGCGATCCGGAACGGGTGGAGAACCCCGGCAAGGCCATTGGCGTTGACCAGCACCGCTGCGGCGCAAGCCAGGCCGAAGAGCCCCCATTGGCGGGCCACCGCGGCGCGATTCTCGCTCGCGATCAACGCTTCGAGCCCGAACGCGGCGGCGATCGCCAGTCCCAGGACGTAGCTTCCGTGGAGGTTGGCCCAGACGACCATAAGCAGCGCGGCGGCGAGCGGCGGGGCGCGGGCCTGATCGCGGGCGCGAAGCATCAGCAAGGTCCAGCCGGCGATGATCGGCCAGGCCAGGACATGGGGCCGGGCAAGCGTCATCGGCACCAGCACGATGTCCATCATCACGATCGGCAGCAGTGCCCAGCCGATGAAGCGGCGAGCGCGGAAATAGACCAAAGCGTGAAGCGCCATCAGCGCAGCCGTGACCAGCGCCGCCACTCCGCCGTACCCGGCCAGCCGATAGGCCCCGGCGTAAAACAGTTCTGCCAACCATTCGATCGGCACCCACGGCTTGCCCGCCCAGGTGAAGGAAAACGGGTCGGTGCGCGGGATCGCCGCGTGGTCGAGAATCCACTGGCCGGTCGCGATATGCCAGCTGACGTCGCCGTCGTTGAAGATCGTCGCCGAGCTGCCCAGCGTCGCCGGGATCAAAAGGACCGCGATCAGCCCGCCAATCGACGAGCGGTCGCGCGGTTCGGCCGCACGCTCAGGCGCGCTTACCCCCAAGTCCGCACGTCACTGTCCAAGCGATGGCCCGACCGTCTGGACCGGAATATCGCTGGCCGTTGGTGTTGCCGACAGTGCGTCGGTGTCCCCGATCAGCCGCTTGAGCCGAAACACGCCGTTATTGTAGTCGATATAGGCGTCCGCCGTGGCCGTTTCGGCCGAGCGCCACGCCTGCCGCGCATTCGACACCTGCGCGACGAGGCCCTGTGCAGTCTCCGGCGGCGCCGACAGCAGCATCTGCTCGGCCCGTTGCAGCGCAGTCAGCGCCTGCCTGGGGTCGGGCAGGTTGCGGATTCGATCCTCGGCGCGATTCACCGCAAGCAATTGCTGGCGGACGTCATAGGCGACCCGCTCCCGAAGCTCCTCGAGATCGGCATCGGCCTGGTCGCGCTG
>JBDSSR010000119.1:0-3737 GCA_039928675.1 Sphingomicrobium sp.
ACGCGCCGTTCGTCGCCGAGCTTGGCGAGTTCCGCCGCCTTGCCGATTGCTTCAGGCATTCCGCCGAACCCGTCGACGAGGCCGAGCTGGTGGGCGGTTCCACCATCCCAGACCCGGCCCTGGGCGATCGCGTCGACCTGCTGCGGGGTCTTGTGGCGGGCCGCCGCGACCACTCCAAGGAACCGGGCGTACATCGAATTAACGCCGTTCTGAATCAGCTGGTTGGCTTGCGGCGAAGGGCCCTTGAGCAGGTCGGGCTCGCCCGACAGCGGAGTGGTCTTGACCCCGTCGGCTCCGATGCCGAGCTTTTGCAGGGTGCCCTGGAAGCTCGGGATGATTCCGAACACGCCGATCGAGCCGGTGATGGTCGAGGGCTCGGCATAGATGAAGTCAGCCGGAGTCGCGACCCAGTAACCGCCCGACGCGGCGACACTTCCCATCGATACCACGATCGGGATTTTGGCCGCCTTGGCCTCGATCAGCGCCTGGCGAATGCGTTCGGAGGCAAGCACCGATCCGCCCGGGCTGTCGATCCGCACGACCAGCGCCTTTACGCCCCGTTCATGGATTCCGGCCTCGATCTCGTTGGCGATGGTGTCGCCCCCGGCGGTTCCAGCGCCGGCTTTGCCATCGACGATCATGCCGGCGATGGTGACCACGCCGATCGGGCCGCGGGGGTTTTGGTCAACGACGTCGCGGACGTAGGAGTGCAGGTTGACCCGGGCGAATCGATCGCCCTTGCCGCCCTTGCCGCCGAGCTGAGCCAGCCGGTCCTCGAACTGGCGGCGCTCGCCGAGCTTGTCGACCAGCCCGCCGGCAAGCGCGGCCTTGGCCATGTCTCCGCCAGCCGCCGCAACGGCTCCGTTCATGTCCTTGAGCATCGTGTCGATATCGGCTTTGGGCCGGTCGCGCCTGACGCTTGCGCGCCAGCTGTCGAGCCGGGCCTGGTCGAGCGCGGTGTAATTCTGCTTTGCTTCGGGCGACATGTCGTTGCGGATGAACGGTTCGACCGCCGACTTGTAGGTGCCCACGCGATAGACGTTGGCGGTCACTCCAAGCTTGTCGAGCAGGCCCTTGAAATAAAGGTTGGACCCGCCCGGACCGGCGAGCAGCACCGCGCCCAACGGGTTGAGCCAGATTTCCGACGCGGCCGAAGCGAGCTGGTAGCTATCGTCGCTGTAGCCGACAGCATAAGCGATCACCGGCTTGCCCGACGCGCGGACCTTGCGAACCGCTTCGGCAAGATCGCCGATGGCGGTCTGGCCCCCTCCGCTGAAGCCGTCGAGGTCGAGCGCGACCGCTTTGACGCGGCCATCGGTCCGCGCTTTGTCGAGCACCGTAATGAGGTCGCGCAAGCGAAATTCGCGAGTGCGGCTGCCGGCGGCAACCGCCGACCAGTCGGCGCGCGCGGGCTGTTCGGACAGTGCGCCGGCGAGGCTGAGGTCGAGAACTCCGTCCTTGACCGGGGCCGGCTTGGCCGACAGCCCAGCGTAGATCAGCCCGAAAAAAAGCAGCATGAACAGCAGGACCAGCGCGTCCTTGATTCCGACAAGCAGGTTCCAGATGGCGCGGATAAACTTCATTCGGGCGAGCCCCTTCGAAAAGATTTGCCGCTAGCTAGCGGATAAGCCTGGCCAATGCGAGACGATGCGAAGCTGAATGCACGTGCCATCGTCAACGGATTGCGCCAGCACCGAACACCCCGCAAAGGCGGCCGAATGGCGAGTGACAACGGTATCGGGCCAAACCCCTGGCGCAGCGAGTTTCGAGCGACTCTGAAGCTCGCCTGGCCGCTGATCCTGGCCAACCTCACCCAGCAGCTGATTCAGGCCACCGACATTCTTTTGGTCGGCCGGCTTGGCACCGAGCCGCTGGCGGCCTCGACGCTTGCACTCAATCTCACCTGGACGTTCAGCATTTTCCTGTTCGGGCTGATCACGGCCTCGGCGCCGATGATGGCCACCGCGCTCGGCCAGCGCTTCAATGCCGTGCGCGACGTTCGCCGCACGTTTCGAGCCGGACTGTGGCTCATCGCATTCGTCGTTCCGCCCTATTGGGCACTGCTATGGAACGCCGGTCATATGATGCGTGCCTTCGGTATCGCCGAGCCGCTGGTCAGCCAGGGCCAGACCTTTCTTCGCGCCTACATGTGGCTGGTCCTGCCCTGGCTATTGTTCCAGCTGCTTCGCAATTTCGTCGCTGCGCTTGAGCGGCCACGAGTCGTGCTGTGGCTCAGCGCCGGGGGCATTTTGCTCAACGCGCTGTTGAGCTGGTCGCTGATTTTCGGGCATTTCGGTCTTCCCGCTTTCGGCCTTGTTGGAAGCGGCATTGGAAGTACGCTGACTTGGCTGGTGCTGTGCGGAGCGCTGATCCTTGTCATCGGCCGCGACCGCCAGTTCCGGCGGTTTCACCTGTTCGGCAATTGGTGGCGGTTCGACCGCCAGCGGACTGCGGCGATGCTTCGCCTCGGCTGGCCGATCGGGCTGACCATGGGCCTTGAAATCGGAGTGTTCGCGCTCGCTGCCTATTTCATGGGCTGGCTCGGCGCCCAGGCGCTAGCGGCGCACGCCGTCGCGCTTCAACTTGCCGCGATCACCTTCATGGTTCCGCTCGGGCTCGGCCAGGCGGCAACGGTTCGGGTCGGCCTGGCGGTGGGCCGCGGGGACCCGGACGCCATAACGCGCGCCGGCTGGGCGTCCTGGGTCCTTGGGGTTGGTTTCATGGGCGCCACCGGCCTCATCATGTGGGCCGCGCCGCGCCCGCTCGTCACGATGTTCCTGAGCGATACCCCGGCCAACGCCGGAGCGATCGCGCTGGCCGTCAGCTTCCTTCGCATTGCGGCGGCGTTCCAGCTGGTCGATGGCGCCCAGGTGATCGGCGCCGGAATGCTTCGCGGGCTTCACGACACGCTCTGGCCCCTGCTGTTTGCGCTGTTTGGCTATTGGGTTGTCGGCCTGGGCATCGGCGTGTGGCTTGCGTTTGGACGCGACTGGCAAGGGGTCGGGATATGGGTCGGGCTTGCAAGCGGGCTTGCGGCCGTTGCGGCGCTGATGCTTGGCCGGTGGGTGCTGCGCGTTCGGATCGGACTGACCACGCGGCCTGAAGGCTGATTTCATCGGCGTAAACGGCGGCCAGTTGACGTGCGGCGGTTGACGGATCGCCTACGGACAACCATATCGCCGTCAGCGCTGGCACTCTCATACGACGAGTGCCAGTCGTCAGGTTCAACTTTGATAAGCAAGAGGGGTTTACCCATGGGTTTCAGGCCGCTTCACGACCGCGTCCTCGTTCGCCGAGTAGAGGCCGAGGCGAAAACCGCCGGCGGGATCATCATTCCCGATACGGCGCAGGAAAAGCCGCAGGAAGGCGAAGTTGTCTCCGTCGGCACCGGCACCCGCGCCGATGACGGCAAGATCACTGCGCTGGACGTCAAGGCCGGCGACAAGATCCTGTTCGGCAAATGGTCGGGCACCGAGGTCAAGGTCGACGGCGAAGACCTGATCATCATGAAGGAAAGCGACATTCTGGGCATCGTTGGCTGACGCCAGCGGGCTTCAGGATCGTCAGGATTCTTTGTCTCAAATATCCGGCTTCGAAGCTTGTTCGAAGTCGAACCAATGAAAGGGTAGCCAGATGGCAGCCAAGGACGTGAAATTCAGCCGCGACGCGCGAGAGCGCATTCTCGCTGGCGTCGATATCCTCGCCAATGCAGTCAAGGTCACGCTTGGTCCCAAGGG
>JBDSSR010000120.1:0-1938 GCA_039928675.1 Sphingomicrobium sp.
CTTGGCCTTTATCAGCCCAAGCGCCTCGGCAATCGCAGCTAGCGGCCCAAGCTCCGTGGTATCCAGAACGATCGCGTCGTCAGCTTTTCGAAGAGGCGCTTCGGAACGGCGCGAATCGCGCTCGTCGCGGGCGAGGATGTCGGCCATCACGTCCTCGATCTCGGCGTTCATTCCGCGGCCCTGAAGCTCCCTCAACCTGCGCTCGGCGCGGACCCTTGGAACCGCCGTGACGAACAGTTTCACGACCGCGTCGGGAGCGATGACGGTGCCGACGTCGCGGCCGTCGAGGACGGCTCCGCCTGCTTGACCGGCAAAGTCGCGCTGGCGCTCGATGAGTGCGGCGCGGACCGCGGGGTAGGCCGAAATCGACGATGCGATCATCGACACCGGTTCGGAACGAAGCTCGGGATCGTCGGCGTCGAGGTTCAGTTCGGCGCAGGCTCTCACCGCTTCGAACTCGCTCGACGGGTCGCCGCCCCAGCGCCACAGGTTGAGCGCTGCTGCGCGATAAAGCAGGCCGGTATCCATGTGCGGCAGATTGAAATGGGTGCCGAGCGCGCGGGCGATCGTGCCCTTGCCGCTCGCAGCCGGTCCGTCGACCGCAATTATCAGCGGTCTTTTTCTGTGCGCGCCAATCACCATATGTCGTTCCAAGCGCCGCGCTTTGACATAGGGGTTATGCCTAT
This sequence comes from Sphingomicrobium sp., assembly GCA_039928675.1. Lineage (GTDB taxonomy): Bacteria > Pseudomonadota > Alphaproteobacteria > Sphingomonadales > Sphingomonadaceae > Sphingomicrobium. The sequence goes on from JBDSSR010000120.1 coordinate 687, forward strand.
GGCAAGGCGCGCCGCCGAGCGCTGGACCTGCCGGCGAACCTACATTTTGACTGGAGTTAAGTTTCCCATGGTGAAGCCCGAATGGGGCGCCAAGCGCACGTGCCCCAAGTGCTCGACCCGTTTCTATGACCTTGGCAAGGACGCTCCGGTGCACTGCATCGACTGCGGGGCCGATTTCGCGCCCGAGCCCGTGCTGAAGTCCAAGCAGCCGATGGCCTTCGAGGCCGCTCCAACGCGGACCAAGGAGCCGGTTGAGGACAAGGATCTCGCAGCCGAGGACCTGGCCGTCGACGAGGATGAGGAAATCAGCCCCGACGAGGAAGTCGACCTTGAAACCGGCGACAATGACCTGGGCGTCGAAACCGCGAAGCAGGACGACGAAAGCTAGAGGTTGTTTGAAGAATTTCGGCGCCTGGCGGGCGGTTTCCCCCTTTTCCAGCGGGGGAAACTTCGCCTAAGGCGTCGGGCACGCGCGATGTGCGAAGAATTGGGGCCGTAGCTCAGCTGGGAGAGCGCTGCAATGGCATTGCAGAGGTCAGGGGTTCGATCCCCCTCGGCTCCACCAAACCCCGTTCAACCACCCACATTGGCCCGCGCCCGTTGATCCGCGCGCGCTGATCGGCGGTCCGGCCGAGGCCGCTAGCGCCTGAAGATGTGGAACCGCCGCTTCGACTTGGCGGCTGGCGGCGGCGGCGGGCGAAGAGCGCTGTTGCGAATACAATTGTCGAACCCGACCCAGTCAACCCGGAAGCGGCCGCGGGCCGCGTTGCGGTTGCACAGATGCACTCGCCACACCGGCGGGTGCTGATTTCGAACGAAACCTGTCGCGCGTTCCATTGCCCGTCGCTGAAGAGTGATGCAGCGCGGCTGCCACTTGCAACTCAGCCCGATATTGAGAACGACCGGATCGTGAATAGGGACCGGCTGGCGGTGCGGCGGGGCAATCGCGGCCGCGGCCGACCCCGGGGTCCAGGCCGCCATCAGCCCAGCAGCCAGGACAGCAATCGGGGCAGCAGTCGTCGTTTTCTGAATCCGGTCCACGCAGCCGCCATACCCGAAATTGATTTCGAAACATGCGAGCCTTCGTTCAATCGACAGGCGGGACGGGCGTTCCTTGCGGGCAAAACAAAAGCGGCGGCGCCTTTCGACGCCGCCGCTCGAACGCTGATACGCGAATTCGCTTAGTTGAGCGAGTTCGAAACGTTGTTGAACGTCGTGTTCAGCTTGGTGCCGATGCCCTGCATCGCGCCAA
>JBDSSR010000121.1:0-2165 GCA_039928675.1 Sphingomicrobium sp.
CCAACCACTATTTCGGCGCACCCGCGCACATTCGCACGCCGGCCGTCATTGCCGAGCGCCAGCCATCGCTCGGCCCAGCGACCGAAGCGCAGGCCCGGTGCGACGCAATCCAGTCCGAATTCCGCTCTTCCGCTCCACAGCGGCGCTCGATCCGGCGAGAGGCACCGCCGCTGGCCAGGGCACTGGTCCCGACCGACGACCTGCTTAGCCTGCGCCTCGCCGAAGAGCTGGACTATGTCCGCCGCCTGCTCGACCAGATGGGGGATGCGCTGGTCGCCGACCCCACTGTACTCGTCCGGCACGGGGTCGCGCTTCAGTCGGTCGACGTCGTCGGCCAGGTGCTCGGCCATCTCGCAAGCGTCATCCGTTCGAGCGATCCGGGCGGTGCGGTCGATCGGATCGGCATGTCCGACCTCAAGGGCCGGCTGCTGCGCAAGAGCATCGCCTGACTTGGCAGTTCGCCTGACTGTCCAATTCCCCTGACTGGGCACCCCTGACTTGGCACCCTGACTTGGCAACCGCGCGCGTCGTCGCCTACAGGCGGCGCATGCCCGGGCGGTATTTCGATGAATGGCAGGTTGGCGATCGCGTCGCGCACGCGGTGACGCGAACCGTGACCGAAACCGACAACGTCCTAATCTCGACGCTGACCCACAATCCCCAGCCGCTTCACCTCGATCGCGAATATGCTTCGGCGTCGGAGTTCGGGCAGCCGATCGTCAATTCGATTTTCACCTTCGGGTTGATGGTCGGGGTCAGCGTTGCCGACACCACGCTTGGAACGCTGGTGGCCAACCTTGGCTACGACAGGCTGGTGTTTCCAAAACCGGTCTTCATCGGCGACACGCTGCGTTCGGAAAGCGAATGCATCGCGGCCCGCCAATCGGGTTCGCGGCCCAACGCGGGGATTGTCACCTGGGCCCACCGAAGCTTCAACCAGCGCGACGAGCTGGTGTGCGAATGCACGCGGACCGCGCTGCTCCTGAAGAGCCCCGGATGATCGAGCCGCGATCCTGGTTGTTCGTTCCCGCCGACAGCGAGCGCAAGATCGCGAAAGCACTCGACAGCGCGGCGGACGCGATCATTTTCGACCTTGAAGACAGCGTTGCACCGGCGATGAAGAAGGTTGCGCGCGACCTCCTCCATAATTTGCCCAGGCGCTCCGGCGGGCCGTCATGGTGGGTCCGGGTCAACCCATTGGGCTCCGACCAGCTCAAGGATGACCTTGAACTTCTGGGGGTTGCCGACATCCACGGCATTGTTCTTCCCAAGAGCGAAAGCGGGGCCGACGTCACCGAACTTGCCCATCGCACCGGGACCATCCCGGTGCATGCCATCGTCACCGAAACCGCGGCCAGCCTGTTCGGGCTGCTCAGCTATCGCCAGCCGGGCTCGCCGCTGATCGCAATGAGCTGGGGCGCCGAAGACCTGTCGGCGGCGCTTGGCGCTTCGTCCAAATATGATTGCGACGGCAGCTTGAGCTTCACCTATCGCCTCGCTCGCTCGCAATGCCTTGCAGGCGCGGTTGCCGCCGGAGTTCAGCCGATCGACGGAGTGTTTGCAGATATTCGCGACGAGGACGGTCTGCGCGCCGAAACCGAGGCGGCGGCGAACGAAGGCTTTACCGGAAAGCTCGCCATTCACCCCGACCAGGTGGCAATCATCAACGCCGCCTTCACGCCATCCGCCGCCCAGGTGTCGCAGGCCGAGGCGATTGTCGCCGCGTTTGATGCACAGCCAGCCGCCGGCGTCCTTTCCATCGACGGAAGGATGGTCGATCGCCCCCATCTGGTGCAGGCCCGCAAGATCCTCGAACGCGCACTTTGACAAAGGAATAGTGAATGCCGACGCAAGCCACAGGCTGGGGCACCGATGCCCCCGATCAGCCGCTCCGCCAGATGTCGTTCGAACGGCGCGACCTTCGGCCCGACGATGTCGCGATCAGGATCACCTATGCCGGTATCTGCCATTCGGACCTGCACGTCGCGCGCAACGATTGGTCGGGCAGCACTTATCCGGTCATTCCGGGCCATGAAATCGTCGGCGAGGTTACCGCGGTCGGAAACGACGTAACGCGTCACCGGGTCGGCGATACTGTCGCGGTCGGCTGCATGGTCGACAGCTGCATGGCTTGCGACCAGTGTCTGGAAGGGTGGGAAGTGTTC
>JBDSSR010000122.1:0-3192 GCA_039928675.1 Sphingomicrobium sp.
CGGGCTCGACCGTTCGACGACCTGCGTCAGCTCTTCAAGCTCGGCGGCGAGGATCTGGAGTTCGGCCGCGAGGAACCGCCGCAGTTCGCTCGGCACTGCCTCGGCGGCGTCGATCAGCGTGTCGAGCATCATTCCGATGCACGGCAGGATCGTTTCCTCGATCCGTTCGAACGCCTCTTCCAGGCGGACTTGCTGGTCACTTTTCGCCATTACGCCGGTGTAGCCGAACCAGGTTAAATGATCGTGAAAACCGATGCCGGGAAAGCAAATAAGCGGCGGTCAGGACCGGGATGAACGGGACGGCAATGACGGTTTGATCGGATCGGTCGCAAGCCGCATGTCGAGATAGTCATCGACCGATTTCATCAGCAGGTCGAGTTCGTTGGCGAAGAAGTGGTTGGCGCCGGGAATGAGATCGTGATCGATGGTGATGTGCCGCTGGGTGCGCAATTTGTCGACCAGCTTCTGGACCGCGCCCGGAGTGACCACCTCGTCGGCTTCGCCCTGGATGATGATCCCCGAAGACGGGCAGGGCGCAAGAAAGCTGAAATCGTACATGTTGGCCGGCGGAGCAATCGAGATGAAGCCGCGGATTTCCGGACGGCGCATGAGCAGCTGCATTCCAATCCAGGCACCGAAGCTCACGCCTGCAACCCAGGTCGTTTCGGCCTCCGGATGGATCGACTGGACCCAGTCGAGCGCGCTTGCGGCATCGGACAGCTCGCCGATACCATTGTCGAACACGCCCTGGCTTTTGCCGACCCCGCGAAAGTTGAAGCGAAGGGTCGCGAAACCGCGCCGGACATAGGTCTGGTGGAGCAGCTGAACGATCTTGTTGTTCATCGTGCCCCCGGCCTGCGGGTGCGAATGGAGGATTATCGCAACCGGCGCACGGGGCCGGGTGCCGGGGTGGAAACGTCCTTCGAGGCGTCCCTCGGGGCCGGGAAAAATGACTTCGGGCATGAAGACTTTACGCTCGCATTGGAGAAATCGCCGCGTCGGCACAGATGCGCCGCGGCTTCGCGTCCTATATAGGAGCCCCCGTTCATGTGGCAATCGACAGGAATCCAACGCATTTGAGCAAGCCCGATCGCCTTTACCTCGACCATGCGGCGACCACTCCGGTGCTTGGCCAGGCACGCGCGGCAATGGCCGAGGCGCTTGCCGACTGGGCCAACCCAAGCTCGCCCCACGGCGACGGCCGGCGAGCGCGGGCGGCGCTGGAGGCGGCGCGGCGAGCGATCGCGACCGAGCTAGATTGGCGGCATGACGTCATCTTCACCTCTGGCGCGAGCGAGGCGATCGAGATGGCTGCAAGGCGGGTGGGGCCCGCGCGGAGGGTCCTTGGCTCGACCGAGCATGACGCGGTCATCGCGGCGATGGGTGGGGCCGCGATGGGTGGGGCAGCGATGGGCGAAGGGGCGACAGTGCTGCCCGTCGACGGCAATGGGCTGATCGACCTCGACGCCCTTGACGCGGCGCTTGCCAGCGGTCCGGCGCAGGTCGCAATCCAGCTGGTCAACAACGAGACCGGGGTCATCCAGCCAATCGACCGCATCGCCGACATGGTCCGCGGGGCCGGTTCGATGCTGCTTTGCGACTGCGCGCAGGCGGCGGGCAAGATCGCGCTTGCCCCCATTGCTCCGCTCGATGCCGATTTTGTCGCCATTTCGGGGCACAAGTTCGGCGGGCCGCCCGGCGCTGGAGCATTGCTTGCACGGGACCTCGCGCTGCTCAGCCCGAGCGGCGGGCAGGAGCGAGGTTATCGCCGCGGTACGGAAAATCTGCCCGCTGCCGCCGGCATGGCCGCGGCGCTCGTCTCTCGGGCGTTCATCGACGCACTTCCGCGACTTGCGTGGTTGCGCAGCCAGCTGGAGGAGCAGATTGTCACTGCCGGAGGAGTGGTGATCGCTGCTGAAGCTCCGCGCATTGCAACGATTGGCGCCTATGCGATGCCGGGCGTGGAAAGCGCGAGCCAATTGGCCCAGCTCGACCTTGCCGGAATTTCGGTCTCGGCCGGCAGTGCCTGTTCGTCGGGCAGCATGAAGCCGAGCCGGGTGCTGAGCGCCATGGGCATTCCCGCCGACGTCGCACGCTCGACCATTCGCGTGAGTTTCGGACCTTCGACCAGCACCGCCGATATCGAGCGGTTGGTTGCCGAGTGGCGGCGAGTGCGCGATCGGAGCACGGCCGCGGCGGCATGATCTATCTCGACTATCAGGCGACGACCCCGCTTGCTCCGGAGGTTGCCAGGGCAATGGCGCCGTGGATCGAGGACAAGTTCGCCAATCCGCATTCGCCATCGCGCTGGGGGCACGAGGCCGCGGCTGCGATCGCGGTTGCGCGCAAGCAGGTTGAGCGGGCGCTTGGCCTGGATGGTGGATCGATGGCCTTTACGGGGAGCGCGACCGAGGCGCTCAACTGGGCGCTCAAGGGGTCGATCGAAAACGCCCGCGCCGGCCGCGACCGGATTGTCGCGCTTGCAACCGAGCACGCCGCGGTGCTCGACAGCTGCCATTGGCTTGCCGGGCAGGGCGCCGAGGTCACCATCCTGCCGGTCACAAGCGACGGATTGGTCGACCTTGGCGTCGTCGAGCAAGCGCTGGACGAGCGCGTTGCGCTGGTCGCTGCAATGGTCGTGAACAATGAGATTGGAGTTATCCAGCCGGTCGCCGAGATCGCCACGCTGGCGCACAAGGCTGGCGCGCTGATGCTGTGCGACGCGGTCCAGGGGTTTGGTCGAATGAGCGTTCCCAAGGGCCCGGATATGGTCGCCCTGTCGGCGCACAAGATCCACGGACCCAAGGCGATCGGCGCGCTGTGGATGCGCGATGGGGCCGAGCCGGCGCCGCTGATCCACGGCGGAGGGCAGGAGCGGGGTCTGCGATCGGGGACTTTGTCGCCAGCGCTGTGCGTTGGCTTTGGCGCAGCGGCGAGCCTCGCGGAACAATGCCGGGCGGGCGACAATGATCATGTCGAGCAGCTGTGGTCGGCCGCGCTCGACGCCCTGGGCGATGGCTGGCGGGTCAATGGAAGCGTTTCGCAGCGCTATCATGGCAATCTCAATATCCACCGACAAGGCCTTGATGCAGCGCGCTTAATCGCGGACCTGCGCGACGTCGCTTTGTCGCTCGGAAGCGCCTGCGCAAGCGGATCGGGGCGTCCCAGTCATGTGCTCAAGGCGATCGGTCT
>JBDSSR010000123.1:0-2032 GCA_039928675.1 Sphingomicrobium sp.
CTTCGATGACCTTGACGAATTGCGATGCGCCGCCATCCGCCAGATCGTCGCGATCGACGCTGGTTATGACAATATGCTCAAGGCCAAGCTCCGCGGCGGCGGTCGCGACATGCTCGGGCTCGAGCGGGTCGACGGCGCGCGGCATGCCCGTCTTGACGTTGCAGAATGCGCAGGCTCGGGTGCAGGTATCGCCAAGGATCATCACCGTGGCATGCTTCTTGGTCCAGCATTCGCCGATGTTCGGGCAAGCGGCTTCCTCGCACACCGTTGCAAGGTTGAGCGAGCGCATAAGCTTGCGCGTCTCGTGATAGCCAGCACTGATCGGCGCCTTGACGCGGATCCAGTCGGGCTTGCGCTGGCGTACCGATGCTTCGGCCGGGATTGCGACGGGGACGTTCATGATGCGGCAGATAGCGATTGGCAGCGGGGCTTGCCACCCCTCCCCTCAAGCCGCTAGCCGACCGCATGCGCTATTTGGCCCAGCTCATCGATGGCTACCGCCGTTTCCGCGAAAATGAGTGGGAACATGAGCGCGAGCGCTGGGCGGAGCTTGCCGAGGGCCAAAGCCCGAAGGTGATGATTTTGTCCTGCGCCGACAGCCGGGTCGAACCGGCCCAGATTTTCGACGCGCGCCCCGGTGAGATGTTCGTCGTTCGCAACATCGCCGCATTGACCCCGCCCTATGAGACCAGCAGCGGCTATCATGGTGTCTCGGCAGCACTCGAATTCGCGGTTACCCAGCTCGAAGTCGAGGAAATCCTCGTCATGGGCCACGGCATGTGCGGCGGCTGCTCGGCGGCGCTCAGCGGAACCTTCGACGATCGCCGGCACGGACATGGCCAGTTCGTCGCCGATTGGGTGAGAATGCTCGACCGCGCTCGCGACAAGGTTCGCGCTCGTCACACCGAGCTCGATCGCGCCGCTTTCCTCGACATGGAATATGAGGCGGTCAAGGTCAGCCTTGCCAACCTTCGCACCTTCCCCTGGATTGCCGAGCGCGAACAGGCCGGAACACTGAAGCTCCATGGCGCGCATTTCTCGATTGGCGAAGGCCGTTTGTACGTACTCGACGAGGCGGAAGAAAACTTCCGCCCCGTCTCGTAACGTAAGCGACTTTCAATCAGCGGGGCGACGCAAGCGCCGCCGCGCAACTGCTAGCAACGCGTATTATAGTCGTAGTGCGGCTGGCCGTACTGATCGACGTAATAGCAATAGCCGCGGGTATCGCGATAATATTGCTTGCCGTTGATCGATGCGCCGACGACTCCGCCGAGCACCGCACCGGCGATCGCGCCAGCGCCCGGGCTAACGCCGGGGATGATCGCACCGGCAATCGCACCGCCCGCAGCGCCGAGTACGGCGCCGGCAGCGGCATTGCCGGCCTGGCTGCTGCCATTGTTGCCATAGCCAGTGTTGCCGTAACTGTTGGCCGGATAATATCCGTTGTTATAGCCATTATTGTATCCGTTTCCGTATCCGTACTGGTTCGGATACGTCGAGCAACCGGTTACCGCGACACTCGCGGCAAGGGCTGCTGCGGCAAAGCCAAGCTTCCTCATACTCTCGTCCTTCCTCAACAAGCCCCCGTGCCGCATTAGTGCACGGGCAGCCATTTCGTTCCGGAGGCGATCATCTGGGGTTCATCCAGACCGGATTGGCGCGGCAGGCTGTGGCCATTCCACGACGCGGCGCTAAACAATCGGGGCAAAGGATTTAAAAGCATGCAGGTTCGCGACATCGAAGAGGAAGCCAATATCGCATTGCTGATCGATGCCGACAACGCGTCGCCCGATCATTTGGACGAAGTATTGCTGGTGCTTGGCGAATTGGGCACGATCAACATTCGCCGTGCCTATGGAAATTGGGCCAAGCCCGCGCTCAAGGGTTGGGGCGAACTCACTGGCAAGCAATCGATCATTCCGGTCCAGCAGTTCGACGTGGTCAAGGGCAAGAGCGTGACCGACATGAAGCTTACGATCGATGCCATGGACCTGCTGTATCGCGGCCACGTCGATGGTTTCGGGATCATGTC
>JBDSSR010000124.1:0-4535 GCA_039928675.1 Sphingomicrobium sp.
AGTTCCTCATTTCGGCTCGGGATAGTCATATTTGAACGGATCTGTCGGCGAGGGTTGGCTGGGTAGCGGCAAGCGCGGCAGTTCGCGCTCGCTGTTCGCGGCGGCCAGAAGCACTCCGGCCAGAACCACCGACGCCTGGCGAAGGTCGGCCGCCTTGAGATGATCAACGGTATCGATTGCCGAATGGTGCACCCGGCTCTCGTAATCCAGCGGGTCCTGGATGAACTGGAAGCCCGGCAGTCCGGCATAAGTGAAGAATTCATGATCGGTGCCCCGCGTCGGACCAGCGACGACGGAATCGGCCCCCAGACCGCCGAACGGGGCCAGCCACTCCTTGAGCAATGGCACCGCCGCGGCATTGCCCTCGGCATAGATGCCGCGCAGCTTGCCCGAGCCATTGTCCATGTTGAAATAGGCCTTGAGGTCTGAATAGCCGGGCAGCGGAGTGATCGGATATTGGCCCTTGCCCTCGAGGTAGTTCTGGAAGCCCATTTCACCGGGCGTGAACGGGCGGCGGGCGATATGCTGTTGAACATAGTTGATCGAGCCGAACAGCCCCTGCTCCTCGCCTTCCCACAGGACGAAGCGGATCGTTCGTTTGGGCCGAACGCCAAGCTGGCGCAGGATTCGCGCGGCCTCCATGACCGTGACGCTGCCCGCGCCATTGTCGGCGGCGCCGTCGCCCGCGATCCAGCTGTCGAAATGGGCGCCCGCCATGACGTAGCCCGCCTTCGGGTCGGTGCCCGGGATGTCGGCGATGATGTTGTGGCCGTTGGTGTCGTCGTCGAGGTATCGAGCGTCGATTCGAATCTCGAGCTCCGGCGCCGGGCCCGTGCGGGCCAGCCGCGCAAGCCGGCGATAATCTTCGGCGGCGATTTCCACGGTCGGAAGCTTGTCGGTCATTCCGACCTGGTGATCATAGCCCTCGCCCGACACCAGCTTGCCGTCGCGATAGGCGATCTTGCCCCTTGCCAGCGCGCCTTCGCTGGCGAGGAAGGCGTCGACTTCGCGGGAAAAGCGGACCCGCTTCATGGTGGCCTTGCTGTCGGTCGGATCGAACCGCGGCTGATCGTATTTGTCGAGCTTGGCGATATCGTCGCCCGACAGCCGCCTGAACGGCGCGTCGGCCGGTTCGCTGCCGTCGCCCGGCAGGCTGGTGAGGACGATCTTGCCCGCAAGCAGCCCGCGATAGGCGGCGAACTGTTCGACCTTTTCCATCGGCGCCATGACGATCGGAGCGCGGATCGAGCCATTGGTCGGAGGCGTCCACGCGACGGGAATTGCAGTCAGCTGGATTTCACGCGGGCTCACCATCCGCACGCTTGACCCAATGAGGTCCCAGCCGCGGCCGAAGTCGAACGCCTCCTTGTGGACGTTGCCAAGGCCATAGCTCTGGAACTTGGCAACCGCCCAGGTCTCCGCCCGGCGCATGTTGCTCGAGTTGGTCAGCCGTGGACCGATGCCGTCCATCAGTTGGGACGCGGTCAGCATCACATGGCTGCGGTTCATGCCCTCGTCGATGATCCGCGCAGTATCGCCGGGCGCCGCCTGGCCCGCGCTCGCCCCGAGCGCAGCCGCCGAGGCAAGCAGAATATATGCCAGTCCACGCATGTCGATGTCCCCCTTAAACCTGCCCCTGAAAACCGCAGGCACGCTTCACAGCATGCCGGTGGCGCAAGTTCAAACCCTGTTCGACGGACGGCTTATCCGTCGATGCCCTGCTTCGCCTTGGCGCGGCGCGACCTGGCCTTGTTCTTCGGCTCAAGCGCTCCGATCAAACGGACCTCGCGCTTCGCATCGTGCCAGATCTGCTGATAGGCGAGATAGCCAAGGATGGTCGCAAACAGCAGGAAGATCGACACCGCGAGGCCCGCCGAATGGCGCGCTTCGAGCTTGGGCTCGGCGGTCCACACCAGGAACGCGGAAACGTCCTTGGCCATCTGGTCGACCGTCGGCTTGGGGTTGCCGGCCGCATAGGTGACCTGCCCGTCGCTGGTCAGCGGCGGCGGCATCGCGAGATTCAAATTGGCGTAATAGGGATTGAAATGGAGGTTCTGGGGTGGCTTTGCGGCTGCCGGGACCGGCTGGCCCTTCTCGTTGCGATAGGTATCGGCGTTGCGATAACCGGTCAGCAGCGAATGGACATAGGCCGCGCCGCCTTCGCGCGCCTTGGTGATCAGCGACAGGTCGGGCGGAAGCGCATTGTTGTTGGCCGCCCGGGCCGCGACCTCATTGGCGAACGGCGCGGGGAAGTGATCGGATGGAAGCGCCTTTCGGCCGGCCGCTTCGCCAGTGTCCGGGTTGATCGACGGCACCTGGGTCTTCCAGTCCGACGCGATTTTCTTCACTTCGGCGTCGTTGTAGCCAAGTGCCTTCAGGTCGCCGAATGCGACGTAGTTCAAGCTGTGGCAGGCCGAGCAGACTTCGGAATAGACCTGGAAGCCGCGCTGCAGCTGGGCCTTGTCGAACTTGCCCAGCGCCCCGTCGCTTGACAGCGCAAGGTGGCGCGGCTCGAGATGGAATTGCTCGGCCACCGGGGCTTCCGGCGGGCTTGAGAAATAGGTGCTGAGGCCGCTGAACAGCGAGCACAGCAAGGCCAGTGCGAAGACCGCGCCGATGAAGCCGAGAATGGTGCGCATTGCCTTGCCCGCCCCCTAGTTGACCGTGGCCCGGGAGCCGGCGCGCGGACGCTTCTGCCCCGCCGGCGCGGCTTCGGCAGCCTCACCGTGAAGCACGCTCTCCGAAATCGAATTCGGCAGCGGGTCCGGGGTTTCGAACGCCGAAACCAGCGGCAGGATCACAAGGAAATGGAGGAAATAATAGGCTGCTGCGGCCTGTCCGAGCGCGGTCCGGAACGCGCTGATCGGAGCGCCGCCGACATAACCCAGGACAAGGATGTCGACCAGCAGGATGAGGAAGAAGCGCTTGAATATCGGCCGGTAGGAGCCCGATCGTACCGGCGACTTGTCAATCCACGGAAGGAAGAACAGCAGCAGGATCGAAGCGAACATGGCAAGCACGCCCCACAGCTTGGCGTCGATCCAGAACAGGTTGAACGTGCAGCTTCGAAGGATCGCGTAGAACGGCCAGAAATACCATTCGGGAACGATGTGGGCCGGCGTCGCGAGCGGGTTTGCCGGAATGTAATTATCGGCATGACCAAGGTAGTTGGGCGCGAAATAGGTGACCAGCGCATAGACCAGCAGGACGCCGGCGGCGAACCAGCCGTCCTTGGCGGTGTAGAAGGGATGGAAGGGCAAGGTGTCGCCCTCGTCCTTGACGTCGACTCCGGTCGGATTGCTCGAGCCCGGGATGTGAAGCGCCCAGATGTGCAGGATCACAACCGCGGCAATGACGAACGGCAGCAGATAGTGAAGCGAGAAGAAGCGGGTCAGCGCCGCCTGGTCGGGGGCATAGCCGCCAAGGATGAAGATTCGCAGCGGCTCGCCAATCAGCGGAAAGGCCGAGAAAAAGCCGGTGATGACCTGCGCGCCCCAATAGCTCATCTGGCCCCAGGGCAGGACGTAGCCCATGAACGCCGTCGCCATCATCAGCAGATAGATGACCAGCCCGAGCATCCACACCAGTTCGCGCGGGGCCTTGTACGATCCGTAATAAAGGCCGCGGAAGATGTGGATGTAGGTGACGATGAAGAAGAAGCTTGCGCCGTTCATGTGGGCGTAGCGGATCAGCCAGCCGGCGTTGACGTCGCGCATGATGTGTTCGACCGAGGCAAAGGCCCCGTCGGTGCTTGCGAAATACCACATCGCAAGCGTGATTCCGGTGACGATCTGGACCGTCAGGAAAATCCCGGCGAGAACCCCGAAATTCCAGAAGTAATTGAGGTTGCGCGGAACCGGATAGCCACCGCCGATTGCGCCATAGGCAAGCCGCGGAAGCGGCAGCCGATCGTCGAGCCAGCGGGTAAAGGCCGTCTTGGGTTCATAGGGCCTGGCCCAGGAAAAGCTCATGTTGCTCGTCTGCCCGCTTAGCCGATTTCGACCGTTGTCGGCGATGTAAACTTATAGTCCGGAACGACCAGATTCTTTGGCGCCGGCCCCTGCCGGATGCGCGCCGCGGTATCGTACATCGATCCGTGGCACGGGCAAAAATAACCGCCAAAGGGACCGCGGTTCTCACCTTCGCCAATGCCCAGCGGAACGCAGCCCAAATGGGTGCAGACGCCAAGCGTGATCAGCCAGTTCTGCTTGCCCGGCTTGGTCCGCTGGGCAAGCGTTTGGGGATCGCGCAGCGCGGACATCGGGACCGCATTGGCCTCGGCAATTTCCTTGGGTGTGAGGAAGCGGACGAAGACCGGTTGCTTGCGCCAGCTGAGCTTGATCCCCTGCCCCGCCTGAATCTTCGAAATGTCGACTTCGACCGTGGCAAGCGCAAGCACGTCGGCCGGCGGCGACATCTGCACCACCAGCGGAGCGAGCGCGACAACCGCGCCGACGCCCGCGAAGCTGACCGCCGCGACGTTGAGGAAGTCGCGCCGGCGAACCCCGTCATCGGTGGAGTCGCTGGCCGTCGAG
>JBDSSR010000125.1:0-4115 GCA_039928675.1 Sphingomicrobium sp.
CGGTCGCGCAAAGCAGTAGATGCAGCCATGTTCGCAGCCGCGATAGGCGTTGATCGAGCGGTCGAAACCGATGTCGGGCGAGCTGTTGCGCGTGAGGATGGAGCGCGGATGCTCGATGGTCACCGTCGTCCTGCGCCGGGCTAAGCCGTCGATTGCCTCGACCTGGTCGAGCCAGTCGCCGTCGACCTCGCGCTCGTTGAGGTTGAAGCGGGTCGGGGAGGCGTTGCGCGTCGCTCCGCGACCATTGTTGGTTTCGACCGGCATTGCCGAAGTGTAGCGCAAAAGCGGAACATAACAAGAACGATTAGCGGCTATCCGGGCTAATGCTGGAGGTTGGTCAAGCGCGTCGGGAAGGCCGGCCAGCGATGCTGGGCGAGGTCGGTCAGGCTGGACGTTCGCTCATGGTTGAGGCCCTGATAGACCCACATGTTGCGCATCACTGCCGGGACATAATAGCGGGTTTCCCAATAGGGGATCGATTCAATCCACAGCAGCGGGTCGCCATGGTCGTTGATCGCCGCCCAGCGCGAGACCGGCGACGGGCCGGCGTTGTAGGAGGCGATGACCCGCGGCAGCTGGCCGCCGGTGCCCGACGACTGCCGCATGGTTTCGAGAAAAGTCTGCCCATATTCGAGGTTGAAACGCGGATCGGTCAGGGTTGCGCGCGAATAAGGGATGCCGCGATATTGCGAGACCTGCTGGGCCGTGATCGGCAGGACCTGCATCAGCCCAACTGCGCCCGCGCTGCTGACCGCGGTCCGGCGAAACGATGATTCCTGGACGATGTGGCCAAAGGCCAGCGCGGGATCGACGCGCCAGCCGTTGAGCGGTGCCCAGCTCGGGTTGGGGTAGCGATCGGACGGGTCTGACCGGGCGCCCGGCTGGCCATGATTGGCGAGCCACAATTGCGCTGCCGGCAGATCGAACCGCTTGGCGCTCTGGATCAGCGCGTGATGCTCGGCCGGATTGCAAATCATGGCCTGATGGCGGAGCATTTTCTCGGCGAGGGCGGACTCGCCGATCCGCGCCAGTTCGGCGGCGCGGCGGACGTTTGGAACCTGGTCGACGGTAGGGTCGCTGGCCGCGAGTGGATCGGCCGAAAGACGCGTCGCCATCCCCAGCGTTTCGCGGGCAACGAGACCGTAAAAGCTTTCGCGCGATGCCGCCGCTATGCGCATCAGCCGTTCGACCGACTGGGGGCGTCCGGCCGCCTGCTCGGAGCGCGCTGCCCAATAATAGGCACCTGCCCGAAGCTCGGTCTGCTGGGTTCCAGCCGCCGCCTGCTGGAAGGCATAAGAAGCGGCGTTGAAGTCATTGAGCCGCCATGAGGCAAGAGCAGAAAGCCACGCCGCCTGGCTCGCCCACTCGCTCGCTGCGCCCTGCCGCCAGGTGTCGGCGACCCGGCGGGCATCGGCGTCGCGGCCAAGCACATAATAGACGAACGCAACCCGCTGCCCCGCCTCGGCTCGCGCCTCGACCGGCAAGGAGGGCGCGGCGACAAGCAGCGCGGATTCGGCGCCGGCTGCGTCATCGGCCTTCACCAAGGCGTCGAGAACGGGCCGGAGCTGATCCGCCGCGGGCTCGCCCAGGATGGGGCGGGCGCGATAGCGGACTGGAGCAAAGCCGAGCACCACCGTTGGCCGTTCCGCGCGAATGAGTGGCGCGGTGGTCGCGCCCCGAGCGATCGCCATCGCCGCCAGCTGCGCCGCCTGGGGGAGGTCGGGCGCCTCCGCAATCAGCGCCTGAAGCGTGGCAAGATCGACCGCGGGCGAGCCCCTGGCGGTGTAAAGCTCGGCCTTGGCGACGGGAGTGAGGACCCCGGGCGGAAGCGTTGCAATGCCCGCCTGAGCCGAAGCCCAATTGCCCGCGTCGATGGCGTCGAACACTCCGCGCCAGTCCCGCGGGATGACGATTGGCCGGACCAGCGGCGCAACTGGCTGCTGAAACAAGGGCTGCGCGATGACCGGCATGCCCGGCTGGGTCTGGAGCTGGGGCTGAAGCCGTGGCTGGAGCTGCTGCAGCGGTCGATGAACCACGACCGTCGGCGGCCTCGGAACGCGTGCCGGGGCCGACGGGGCAGTCGCCAGCGGCGCGAGGGGATCGGCCTGCCGGGCAAGCAGCGGTTGCGACCATGAAGCGAATGGCGCGAGGATGGCCAGGCCAAGCAATGGCGATTTCACGTTTCATCCTCCATCAGCAGAAGCAGGTCCCGCCATGCCAGCGACTTGTCCAGGGGGCGTTTGATCAGCTGGCGAGGGTGGAAGGTCGCGACAGCGCGAATGCCCTCGATCTTGTGGATGTGGCCGCGGGCCGAAACCAGCGGCTTGCCAAGCAGAGCCTGAGCGGGCCCGTCGCCAAGCAGCAGCAGGCGCCTGGGCTGGACCAAGGCGATGTGGCGGCGGGCAATTTCGGCGCAGGCTTCGCGTTCGGTCGGAGTCATGCGCGCGCCCGGCGAATGGAAGCAGGCAAGCGAGGCGACATAGGCTGCGTCGGCGGAAATGCCGATCGCCGCAAGCATCCGCTTGGCAAGCTGCCACGAATCACCACCGATCGGCTGGCCCGCGCCGAAGTCCTCCAGCGCCGGGGCGTCGGCAAGCAGCATGACGGCTGCTTCCTGGGGGCCGTGGGGCAGGATCCGGCGCGCAGTGACGCTTGCGAGTGGCAGTTCAGCGCTGCTCGCAAGCCATTGCTGAAGCTCGGCGAGAGTGTCGTGGCTGGGCGTTGAAACGTTGGGGGTCGAGATGTTGCGGGTTGAGACGACCACTCCAGGAGCGACCTTGGGCGGGGGGTTGAGCCAATCGCGCGGGCTATCCTGGATCGCGACATCGACCCCCGCCTGGAGCCACCAGGCGAGCGCGCTGCGCGCTTCGGCCAGGCTCAGCTCGCCGCCGACGATTTCAACATTCCCACCCACGTTCGCAATCCTCTCCGCCATTGACTGCACGGTCAAGGCATTGGCAGTGGAGACAAAGGCAGAACGAGTCTCCGGCGCGACGAGAGGTTCGGCGATGGGCCGCGGGCGCGGCCGGGGAGACCATGACAGAACGCGAATCTATGCAATATGACGTGGTCATCGTTGGCGCCGGGCCCGCCGGGCTGAGCGCCGCGATCCGGTTGAAGCAGCTGGCCGCATCGGCCAATCGCGAAATTTCGGTGTGCGTCCTGGAAAAGGGCAGCGAGGTCGGCGCCCACATCCTGTCGGGTGCGGTGATCGATCCGATCGCGCTCGACGAACTCATACCGGACTGGAAGGACAAGGGCTCGCCACTGACCGTTCCAGTGACCGAAAACCACCATTGGGTGCTTGGCAAAAAGCGCAAGCGCGCAATCCCCGAGCGGCTTCTTCCGCCGTTCATGAAAAACAAGGGGACCTACACCCTCAGCCTCGGAAATTTCTGCCGCTGGCTGGCCGGCCAGGCCGAGGCTCTTGGGGTCGAGATCTTTCCCGGCTTTCCCGCCTCGGAGCTTCTGTTCGGCGAGGATGGGTCGCTGACCGGCGTTGCAACCGGAGACATGGGGATCGCCCGCGATGGCAGTCGCCGCGACGATTATCAGCAGGGCATGGAACTGCACGCGCGCTATACCTTCCTAGCCGAGGGCGCGCGGGGGCATCTGACCAAGCGGCTGACCGACATTTTCGGGCTTCGCGATGAAAGCGGACCGCAAATTTTCGGACTTGGAATCAAGGAATTGTGGGAGGTTCCTGCCGAAAGACACAAGCCTGGACGAGTGATTCATACCCAGGGCTGGCCGCTTGAGCACGCGTGGGGCGGAGGATTCCTCTATCACCAGGAAGGCGGGCAGGTGGCATTGGGGTTCGTCGTCGCGCTCGATTATTCCAATCCCTATCTTTCGCCGTTCGAGGAAATGCAGCGGTGGAAAACCCATCCCGCGATCCGCGCCGAAATCGAGGGGGGCCGACGGCTGTCCTACGGCGCCCGGGCGATCAACGAAGGTGGGCTCCAGGCCATTCCCAAGCTGGTATTCCCCGGCGGGGCACTGATCGGCTGTTCGGCGGGCTTCCTCAACGTCCCGCGGATCAAGGGCACGCACACCGCGATGAAATCCGCAATGCTCGCGGCCGACGCGGCCTTTGCAGCGATCGAGGCCGATCG
>JBDSSR010000126.1:0-3346 GCA_039928675.1 Sphingomicrobium sp.
CAGCTGCGCGCGGGTGATCCGCGCCGGCTCCTGCCCCAGCTCGGCGCCGATCTGCTGCGCCTCGATGATCTCGTGATTGTCGCGCGGGCTCGTCATCGCCGATCCGTAGAAGCATTTGAGCCGTTCGGCGTCGCGCCGCTGGACCGCAAAAGCGGCGGCAATGTCGTTGGTGAGGTCGCGCGCTCCAAGCGGGATCGAGCCCAGCCCGACGAGCATCCCGCCATAGTGAACCGAGACGTTGGTGACCTCCGCGCCAAGCTCGACCAGCGCAACGCCAAGCTCGCGCTCCTCCTCGCTCAGGCAGGCCAGCGCGGCAGCGATCGGCGAGGCAATGATCGCCTTCACTCCAAGATGTGCCGAGCGGATCACGGTATCGATGTTGCGCAATGGCGACGGGTCGGCGGCAATGACGTGGATATCGACGCCGAGGCGATTGGCGTGGAGCCCGATCGGTTGCTGGACCCCCTGTGCGCGGTCGATCGTATACAGCGCCGGATGGGCGTGAAGGACGACCTGTCCGTTGCGGTCGATCGCTTCGCGCCCCTCGCGCATGAGCTGGTCGATGTCCGACTGTTCGACGGCATGGCCGCCGAGCTCGACTTCGACATTGGCGACATCGCTGACCAGCCCACCGGCGCCGTAGCTGGCCCAGACGTAATCGACGGTCAGGCCGCTCATCCTTTCGGCCAGCTCGACCGCCTCGCGGACCGCGAACTCGCTTGCTGCCATGTCGGTGATGTAGCCGCGCTTGACCCCGCGGCTTTCGCGCTGGCCAGTGCCAAGGACGGTAATGCCACCGTCCTCGTCCTGGCGAGCAATCATCGCACTGACCTTGGACGAGCCGATATCAAGCGCTGCGATGAGATTGGCTTCGGGGGTTGCGGCCATTGGTCGAACCTCAACCCACCGGCGGCGGCGCGGCCGCCGGAGCAATGGCCTCGCCGGGCGAGCGCGGCAGGCGGACGATCATCTTGCCCGGGACTCGAAGGTCGAAACGGACAATCCCGCGGCCGAGCAATCCCGACGATTTGTCGAGGCTTGCGAACTTGGTCAGCGCCGCGCGCGCGGTCGCTCCGCCTTCGGGAAGAGCGATCGTTTCCCCCGACTGGAAATTGAGGTCCCAGCGACGCCCGCCGACCCAGGTCGCCGATGCCAGCTGCGGTTTCAGCGTTGGGACAGCGCGCATCAGGCCCGACAATTGCCCGGCCTGGTCATTCGCGCCGGGACCGATGAGCAAGGGCAAGTCGGGCATCTTGTCGATCGAAACCCGGTCGAGCACGGCGCCGCCGCTGTCTATCAACGCCAGTCGCCCCTGGTTCTGCCACAGCGCCGACGGTGTGCGCTCGACGATGTCGATCACCAGCGTGTCGGGAAGCCGGCGCGAAACCCGCGCGTCCTTGACCCAGCCAAAGCCAAGCAGCCGATGGCGGATCGCCGCCACATCGACCATCGATTGCGGCGCCTTGGCGGTGCCCGCTTCGCCCGCCGCACGATTGAGCTCGGCGGTGACGACCGCGTCGATGGTCGTTCGGTCCATATGGTTGAGCCCGACGATCTGGTAGCCACTAACCGTGAAGCCGGCGCCGCCGACCGCGCCACCGGCAAGCCGCATGGCCCTGGCGGGAAGATCCAGCGCAAGCGCGACGACCAGCGCAATCGCCAGCAGGAAGGCCGCCAGGACCAGTCCGGCGATCTTGTTGGCACGAGCCTGATCGACCGGCAGCCGCTTGGCGATCTTGCGCGGCACCGAAACCTTGCCCGAGGGGCGAACCTTGGCCCGCGGCGCTCCGCGGCGAACGTGCGCAGCGCTCATTTCAGAGCTTCCACGATCAGCCGCTCGACCAGCTCGCCATAGTCGATGCCCATGAGCCGGGCCTGTTCGGGAACGAGGCTGAGCGGAGTCATGCCTGGCTGCGTGTTGACTTCGAGCAGATACAGCCCGGCCTCGCCCTGCTCATCGTCCCAGCGGAAATCCGAGCGCGACGCGCCCTTGCAGCCGAGCAATCGGTGCGACTTGGCGGCCAGATCCATCATCGCCGAGGCGATGTCGGCGGGAACGTCGGCGGGACATTCGTGGACCGTCCGGCCATCGGTATATTTATGCTCGTAGTCGTAGAAGCCGCTATCAATCTTCAGTTCGGTTACGGCGAGGGGTTCGTCGCCAAGCACTGCGACGGTCAGCTCGCGACCACGGATGAAAGGCTCAGCGAGAAGCTGGTCGAAATGCTTCCACGGTCCTTCGCTGTCGCGGCCGATGGGATTGCCGCAATTGCCTTCGTCGGTGACAATCGCAACGCCGACCGAGGAGCCTTCGTTGACCGGCTTGAGCACATAGGGCCGCGGCAGCGGGTCCTGCGCGTAAAGGCTTTCACTGCTGACCACGCGCCCGGCCGGCATTCGAATACCGTTGGGGACCAGCAACAGCTTGGTCAACTCCTTGTCGATTGCGATGACCGAGGTAGCGAGGCCGCTGTGGGTATATTTGAGCCCCATCAGGTCCATCATCCCCTGGACCGTGCCGTCTTCGCCCGGCGTTCCGTGGAGCGCATTGAACACGACGTCTGGGCCAAGCTCGGCGAGCCGCGCCGCGACGTCGCTCTCCATGTCGAGCTCGGTGACGTTGGACCATCCGCGCGCCCGGAGCGCGTCGGCAACCCCGCGGCCGCTGGTCAGCGAGACTTCGCGCTCGGCAGACCAACCGCCCATCAGGACGACGACGTGCAATTTTCGGTTCATGCCTTGCCCACGCGCTGGATTTCCCACTCGAGCCCGATGCGGGTTTTTTGCTCGACCCGGCGGCGGACTTCCTCGCCCAGCGCCTCGATCTCGGTGCTGGTCGCGCTACCGAGGTTGAGCAGGAAGTTGCAATGCTTTTCGGACACCTGGGCGTCGCCGATCGTCAGTCCACGGCAGCCGGCGGCATCGATCAGCGCCCAGGCCTTGCATCCATCGGGGTTTTTGAAGGTCGATCCGCCGGTGCGGCTGCGCAGCGGCTGGGTTTCTTCGCGGGCCTTGGCAATGGCGTCCATTTCCGCGCCAATCGCCTGGCTGTCGCCCGGAGTTCCGCAAAAGGTCGCTTCGACCACCACCGCTCCGCTCGGCAATTCGCTGTGGCGATAGGTGTAGCCGAACCGCTCGAGCGGCCAGTCGACCAGTTCGCCCGACCGCAGCACCAGCCGCGCCGAAACCAGGATGTCGCGGACTTCGCGGCCATAGGCTCCGCCGTTCATCCGGACGAAGCCGCCGGTGGTGCCGGGAATTCCGCGCAGGAATTCGAGTCCGGCAATTCCGGCATCGCGAGCGGTCGAGGAAACCAGGATGCCACTCGCCCCGCCGCCGCATCGAA
>JBDSSR010000127.1:0-1885 GCA_039928675.1 Sphingomicrobium sp.
CCGAAGCCGTCGGCCTTGGTCGAAGCGAACGGCTGGAACAGCTGGTTGCGAACGAAATCGCCGTCCATCCCGCACCCTTCGTCGGCGATTGCAATCGCCACATTGGCCGCGCTGGCGGTGATCCGGACGGTCACCGGCCGGTCGCGCTCGCTTGCATCGAGGGCGTTCTGGAGAAGCTGGCCAAGCGCCTGTTCAAGCGCCGCGCAATCGACCATCGCCCATTGCCCGGTGTCTCCAACAAGCGTGATGTCGCGCTCGCGCCGCCGGCCAGCGATTGCAGCACTCACGATCGGAAGCAGCGGCTGGGCTTCGGCGGTCTGGGCGCGGGCCGGAGAATGCGGCGCAAGCCGGGAAAGAAGGTCGTTGAGCTTGCCGACTGAAGACTGGAGGGTCGCGACCATGTCGGCCCGGAATTCGGGATTGTCGGCGTGGCGCTGGGCATTGCGCGCAAGCAGCGACAGCTGGCTGACCAGATTCTTGACGTCGTGAAGGATGAACGCGAACCGGCGATTGAATTCCTCGAACCGCCGGGCATTGACCAGCGCATCCTGGCCGAACGCCTCGGCAAGCGAGCTTGCCGCCTGGTTGCCGGCGGTTCTAAGCAGGTCGAAATCCTCCCAGTCGAGCGGACGCCGGAATTCGGGTGCGCAAAGCACGACCAGCCCGATCATCCGCTCCTGGTGGATAAGCGGTACGCCGGCCCACAAATCCTCATCGGCGATCAACCACTGCGGAACGGCGAGCGCCTTGTCCCCGGCGCTTGACCAGCCCCTTCGAAGACCTTCGAGTTCGAGCACTCGGCCGCTTGCTTCGAGCGCTGCCCAAACGGCCTGCATATCGTCCAGCTGGTCGGCCGGCGGGCCTGCCGAGTGCCAGTTCGCGCTCGCCGCGACTGCAAACCCGCGCGCTCCGTCGCTGGTCAGGAGCATTCCCCCCGGGGCGTCGACGATGTCGGCGAACGCATTGACGATTCGCTCGCCAAGCGGCAGCGCGTCGGGCCCGGCGCGGCCAATGGTGCCGGTGAAGCGCAGCCATTCGGACCGGTAATCATAGCGGTGCTCGAAGACGTGCTTGGCAAGCTTGACCTTGATCCAGCCGCGCGCCCGACTGCTCGGGATCAGCACCATCGCCGCAACCGTCATCACCGCCAGAAGGCCGATCATCAGCGCCCCGGACCAGTCGAAGCCCGAGCTTCGAAGCGCCGTTGCGACAATCGCCATCAGCGCGAAATAAGCGCAGATCGCAAGCAGCGAGAGCGACTGGAAGGTCGCCGCGCGCGACAGCTTGATGCGCCATCCACCGTCCTTGCGCGCGGCAAGCCCGAACAATGGCGCGGTCAGCGCAACTGCAAGCCCGCGCCATTCAAGCAGCGCCGGGACGCTTGAAGCGCCAAGATAGGCCAGCGTGTAAAGATTGAGATCGTAGCCCCACAGCAAGGCCAGGCCGATCATTGCAAGGCGGATATGCGACCGGCTGGCGGGGGACGCCTGGCCGTAAAGATTATGGACCAGCACAAGTGCTCCGGCGGCCGTGGTCAGCCGAAGTATGAGGCTGGTCTGGGCAACCACCCCAATTGGCACGAACAGGCCGACAAGCCCGGCGATCACCTGCATTCCGATGGCTGCGGCGACCGCTCCGTAAACGAGCCGCACACCATGCTGCCGCTCATCGCTTGCCGAAAGGCTGTGGAGCAGGCCGATCCACACCAAATTGCGGGCGCTTTCGGCAAAGCCGGTAAGCGGTTCGCCCGGCATCACCGCCGCAAGCCACGCCCAGCAACCGGTCAGTGCAAATGCCGCGGCGAGGACTCGCTGCCCCGGCTGGCGGGCAGCGGCCTTAAGCCGCCGGAGTGTAAGCGCGAGGAACAGCGCGGCGGCGAGCGCGT
>JBDSSR010000128.1:0-8789 GCA_039928675.1 Sphingomicrobium sp.
GTGGACCTTCGCCGGGCGCGCCGCCCGCCGTTCGTCGCGTACAGCGCTGCGCCCGTCGAATAAGGCTTCGCGACACCGCCGCTGGTGCCGAACTCGACTGCCGCACAACGCGCGCCTATCTCCAGCAGCCTCTTTTTTCAAAGAACAGGGATCGCCCGATGAACCGCCTTACCGTCCTGCTCGCCTCCGCCGCCGCACTCACCACCGCGGCGTCGATCGCCCCCGCCGCGCCCGCCAGGGTCCCGGCTGACACGGTCGATCTGGGCGTCCCGACGCAGCTGCCCCGAACCGCGGTTCCGCACCATTATGCGCTGACAATCACGCCTCATGCCGACGCGATGGCGTTTGACGCCCGGGTCGTCATCAACCTCGATGTGGTTCAGCCGACCAGCACGCTGGTCCTCAACGCCGCCGACCTGACCTTTGCCAAGGCCGTTCTGTCGGGCCCGGCTGGAACGCTTCCGGCGACGGTCGCGATGGACAAGCAGGCGCAGACCGCCTCGCTCGGCTTCGGCCAGACGCTTCGCCCCGGATCGTATCAGCTGACCATCGAATATTCGGGCAAGATCAACGAGCAGGCCAACGGCCTCTTCGCGCTCGACTACAAAAACCCCGCCGGGGCCCAGAAGCGGGCGCTGTTCACCCAGTTCGAGCCGGCCGACGCACGGCGCTTCGTTCCGAGCTGGGACGAGCCCGATTACAAGGCGACGTTCGCGGTCACCGCGATCGTTCCAGCCGGCGACATGGCGGTCAGCAACATGCCGGCCGCGACCAGCACCGCACTGCCCGGCGGGCTCAAGCGGGTGACGTTTATGCCCAGCCCGCAGATGTCGAGCTATCTGTTGTTCTTCGGCACCGGCGAATTTTCGCGCATCAAGAAAATGGCCACGCCCAGCACCGAAGTCGGAATCGTGATGGGCCGCGGCAATGAATCAAAGGCTCAAACCGCGCTCGACGCGGAGGCGCAGATCCTGCCCTTTTACAACGACTATTTCGGGATCGATTATCCGCTTCCAAAGCTCGACAATGTTGCCGGCCCGGGCCAGTCGCAATTCTTCAGCGCGATGGAAAACTGGGGAGCAATTTTCACCTTCGAGCGCGTCCTGCTAGATGACCCGGCGGTCACCACGGAAAATGAGCGCCAGGCGATCTTCGGGGTCGAAGCCCATGAAATGGCGCACCAATGGTCGGGCGACCTCGTCACCATGGCGTGGTGGGACGAC
This sequence comes from Sphingomicrobium sp., assembly GCA_039928675.1. GTDB lineage: Bacteria > Pseudomonadota > Alphaproteobacteria > Sphingomonadales > Sphingomonadaceae > Sphingomicrobium. The sequence goes on from JBDSSR010000128.1 coordinate 1,224, forward strand.
CTGTGGCTCAACGAAGGCTTCGCCAGCTGGATGGCAACCAAGGCGACCCAGCACTTCCACCCCGATTGGGGCGCGCAGTTTGGAGCGGTTGGTTCGCGCGAAGGCGCAATGGGCCAGGATTCGCTGGTTTCCACGCACCCCATCGTCCAGCATGTGCAGACCGTCGAACAGGCCAATCAGGCGTTCGACGGCATTACCTATTCCAAGGGCCAGGCGGTCCTGACCATGCTCGAAGGCTATGCCGGCCCCGACGTGTGGCAGCGCGGGATCCAAGGCTATATGAAGGCCCACGCCTATCGCAACGCCCGCACCGACGATTTGTGGCGCGCAGTCGAGGCGGCCGGTGCGACCGGCCTGACCCAGATGGCTCACGAATATACAAACCAGCCCGGCGTCGCGCTGATCCGGGTCGGTTCGACCACCTGCCAAAGCGGCGCGACCCAGGTCACGCTGATCCAGGACGAATATTCCGCCGACCGGGCACAAGGGAGCTTTACGCCACTAAGCTGGCACGTTCCGGTGCGGGCAATGACCATCGGCGGATCGCCGGTCACCGCTGTCACGACCGGCCGCGAAACCCGAATGACAGTCCCGGGCTGCGGTCCGCTGATGCTCAATGCCGGCCAGACCGGCTATTATCGCAGCCTCTACCAGCCGGCCGCCGCGAGCCAGCTCCTGACGTCTTTCAACAGCCTTGCGGCGCTCGACCAGTATGGACTGGTCGCCGATCAGACAGCGCTTTCGGAGGCCAATTATCAGCCGATGGGAACCGCGCTCGACTTCGTCAACGCCATCCCGCTCGACGCGCGGCCCGAGCTCATCGGGCTTGGCCTTGGCGAATGGAGCGGCCTGTACCGCGCCTTCGACGGCGATTCAGCCAACCGGGCGCGCGTCGCGGCGATCATCGAGCAGCGTTATGCGCCAGTGCTTGCGCGCATCGGCTTCGTTCCGCAGGCGGGTGAAGCGCCGACGGTCACGACCCTTCGGCCGCAACTGATCGCAACGCTCGGCCGGGTGCGCGATCCGCGGGTCAATGCCGAGGCCAAACGGCTGTTCGCAGCGCTTCGGTCCAATCCCGACGCGATTCCGGGAAGCCTCAAGCGGACCTGGCTTGGGATTATCGCCGGCAACGCCGACCTGGCGACCTGGGAACAGATCCACGCAATGGCGCGCAATGCTTCAAGCGCGACCGAACGCCAGAACCTCTACTCGCTGCTTGGCGCCGCCGAAGACGAGGCCTTGGCCCGACGGGCGCTCGACCTGGCAATCACCGACGAGCCCGGCAAGACGGTCAGCGCGGGGATGATCGGCGCTGTTGGCAATCGTCACCCCGAACTCGCGCTCGACTTCGTTTTGTCTCACCAGAAAGACGTCTCGCGCTTCATCGACAGCACCTCGCAGTCGCGGTTCCTTGCCCGGGTTGCGGCAAGCAGCATGAAGGTCGAGACGATTGGCAAGCTGGAGAATTATGCCAGCGCCAATCTCGCCCCGACCAGCCGCAAGCCGATCGAGCAGGCGATCAATTCGATCAAGGTCCGGCTGGCCACGGCGCCGCGTATCCGGTCGGAAACCGCGCAGTGGCTTGCAGCTCATCCGGCCGGTGCCGCAATGCCAGCGGCGATGCCCGCTCCGATGCCCGCTCCGATGCCCGCTCCAGTGGGGGTCCCCGCCGGCACGGTTTCACCCGGCAAGGGCGAAAGAGGTTGATCGGGACCGCCAAACGGCTATAGGCGCGCCCTTGCGACCGGCTTGCCGGCCGCGCTCGTCCGAGACAGCTGCCGGGATCAGCCTGTAAACCAGGCCCCCTTAATCTGCAGCCGAGGCGGGGACAGGAATCAAGCGAGGCGCTTTGCCTCGCGGTGCGTTGCTTGCAGCGCCGCGATCCACTTCCCCACGGACATTTGCGTCTTGCCGCGGTTTCGGCCGCGACAAGATTTTGTTGCAACTCGCTCGAAGTATCACTTCGGGCGAAAAATGGAGTTGGCATGGATCGTTCGCAAAAATCCGATCTGGTCGCCGAGCTGAAGAGCGTCTTCTCCGAGACCAGCGTGGTGGTTGTCACCCGCAATCTCGGCCTGACCGTGGCCCAGTCCACGGATCTGCGTCTGAAGATGCGCGATGCCGGAGCCCAGTTCAAAGTTGCGAAGAACCGACTTGCACTGATTGCGCTCGAGGACACGCGCTACAAGCCGATCGGCGACCTGCTCAAGGGCCCGACCGCGCTTGCTACGTCCGCAGATCCCGTTGCGGCGGCCAAGGTGGCCGTCGAATTCGCCAAGACGAACGACAAGCTCGAAATCGTCGGCGGAGCAATGGGCGACACGGTCCTCGACGCAGCCGGGATCAAGGCGCTGGCTGCGCTTCCGTCGCTGGACGAGCTGCGCGCGACCATCGTGGGCATCATTCAGGCGCCCGCGACCAAGATCGCACGCACGATCAGCGAGCCGGGTGCCCAGTTGGCTCGGGTCTTCGGCGCCTTCGCGGCCAAGGCCGCGTAAGCCGCATCTTTTCATCAACACACGACAACATGGGCCCGCTGGCCCGCCAAGGAGTATCACATGGCTGACATCAACAAGCTGGTCGACCAGCTTTCCGAACTGACCGTCCTTCAAGCTGCGGAACTTGCCAAGGCTCTCGAAGAGAAGTGGGGCGTATCCGCCGCCGCTGCAGTTTCCGCCGCTCCCGCGGCTGCTGCCGCTGCCGGACCGGCCGAAGAAGAGAAGACCGAATTCGACGTCATCCTGACCGGCGACGGTGGCAAGAAGATCAACGTCATCAAGGAAGTCCGCGCGATCACGCAGCTCGGCCTGGGTGAGGCCAAGGCGCTTGTCGAAGGCGCTCCCAAGGCGATCAAGGAAGGCGTCAGCAAGGACGAGGCCGAAAAGATCAAGAAGCAGATCGAGGAAGCCGGCGGAACCGTCGAACTCAAATAAGCTTCGAGCAAGTTTCGCGGATGTCTTGAAGCATTCGTGGATGGGAAGGGCGGCTCCGCAGGGCCCCGTCAAAGTTTACTTTGACGGGAACCCGCAACGAGTCGCCCATTTTCGTCAGAAGCGGGCGAGGAAAGCGTCTACGGCAGCGATCGCCTCGGGCTCATTGAGGGTCGGCGGGTGCGGAGCGCCGGCAACGGTGGTGAAGCTGGCATCGGGCGCCGCGCGCTTCATCCGTTCCACTGCGGCCTCGCTCAAAAGGTCGCTCCTCTCGCCCCGGATGATCAGCAACGGCGTCTTCGCCAACGCCTTGAACAGTGGCCACAGGTCGACCCGCGGGGTCGGGCCCGCGCTCGCAAAAAGCAGCGCGATTGCCATGTCGTAATCGTAGACGACAAAGCCGCTGCGCTCGCGGCACAGGCGACGCGCCATCGCCAGCCAGTCGGATCGGCGAAAGCTGGTCGGGATATGATCGTGATTGTCAGCGATTGCCGCCGCTGCCTCGTCCCAGCTTTTGAAGCGGACGTCCTTGCCGACATAGGCCGCGATGCGGTCGAGCCCGTCCTGGCTCAGCTCGGGTCCGACGTCGTTGAGAATGCTCCCCGCGATGCGCTTCTGAGCAGTGGCTGCGATCGCCATTGTGACGAGCCCGCCGAGCGAGGTGCCGACAAAGATCGCCTGCGGGATTGCCAGCTGGTCGAGCATCTGGATGACGTCGCCGGCGTAGGTCAGCGGGTTGTAGCGGGTCGGGACCGGGTCGAAGTCGCTCGCCCCGCGCCCGCGAAAATCAGGAGCGATGACCCGGAATCGCGGCGCATGGCGCGCTGCAAGGTCGGCAAAATCGCGCGCGTTGCGCGTGAGGCCGTGAAGGCACAGCAACGGCGGCCGCCCGGCTGTGGCGCCCGGATAGTCGCGATAGCGCATGGTCAGCCCGTCCCGCAGGCGGAGCTCGGCGAGTGGCTGGTCGAGATCGGGTGCCATCATGCCGGTCGATTTAAGCGATCTTTGGCCGCGCGTCAGGTCTTGCGGCGCTCGACGAAAGTCCTATATGCGTAACCTATCCAAGACATTTCGGCTCTGGCCGCACCATTGCGTGCGCCGGGGCTTTTCCCGTCCTCCCCGGGACAAGGTCCGAGTTGGCGCACGGACCATAGGCATTGGGGCGGAACAGCGGGCCAAGCGCTCCACTTCATCGCGTCCCCGCTTGTGGGGACATAATCGCGGAGCGCTCCCGGGCGTGCTCCGCCAAGCGCAGGATACATCATGGCGACCAAGGCGATTGAGGCACCGACCGCGAAGAGGGGCCGGAACACGGCAGCGCGGCGGATCCGCAAGATTTTCGGAAACATCCACGAAATCTCCGAAATGCCGAACCTCATCGAGGTTCAGCGCGAGAGCTATGAGCAATTTCTTCGCTCGGACCCCAAGACGGGCTACGTCTCCGGGCTCGAAAAGACGCTTCGCTCGGTGTTCCCGATCGTCGACTTCGCCGGCACCGCCCACCTCGATTTCGACCATTATGAGCTCGAGCATCCCAAATATGATACCGACGAGTGCCGCCAGCGCGGACTAACCTATGCCGCGCCGATGCGCGTGACGCTGCGCCTGACGACGTTCGAGATCGATCCCGAAACCGAAGCCAAGTCGGTGATCGATATTAAGGAGCAGGACGTGTACATGGGCGACATGCCGCTCATGACCATGAACGGCACCTTCGTCATCAACGGCACCGAGCGCGTGATCGTCAGCCAGATGCACCGTTCGCCGGGCGTGCTGTTCGACCATGACCGCGGCAAGACTCACGCCAGCGGCAAGTTCCTGTTCGCCGCGCGGGTCATTCCCTACCGCGGCAGCTGGCTCGATTTCGAGTTCGACGCCAAGGACATCGTCAACGTCCGCATCGACCGCAAGCGCAAGCTTCCGGTGACCGCGCTGCTTCATGCGCTTGGCATGACCAGCGAAGAAATCCTCAACACCTTCTACAATCGCGTAAGCTACAAGCGCGGCAAGAACGGCTGGCAGATCCCGTACAGCGCCGAAGCCTGGCGCGGCCAGAAGCCGACCCACGATGTCGCCGAAGCCGATACCGGCGAGATCATCTTCAAGGCGGGCGAAAAGATCACTCCGCGCCGCGCTACCCAGGCGGGCAAGGACGGGGCCAAGAACCTCATCATTCCAACCGAGGAAATCTTTGGCCGATATTCAGCCTATGATCTGATCAACGCCAAGACCGGCGAAATCTACATCGAAGCTGGCGAAGAGGTCAGCGAGGAGAATCTCGCCAAGCTCGACGCTGCCGGGGTGAAGTCGCTCGAGTTGCTCGACATCGACTACATCAACACCGGTCCGTGGATCCGCAACACGCTGGCCGCAGACAAGAGCGAGGACGGCGACAGCGCGCTGGCCGATATTTATCGCGTCATGCGCCCCGGCGAGCCGCCGACTCGCGAGACCGCCGATGCCCTGTTCTACGGGCTGTTCTTCGACCCCGAGCGCTACGACCTGTCGGCCGTCGGTCGGGTCAAGCTCAATATGCGCCTTGGCCTCGACGTCGAGGACACGGTCACGACGCTGCGCAAGGAAGACATTCTCGCGGTCGTCCAGGAGCTTGTGAACCTCAAGGACGGCAAGGGCGAGATCGACGACATCGATAACCTCGCCAACCGCCGCGTGCGGTCGGTCGGCGAACTGCTCGAGAACCAGTATCGAGTCGGGCTGCTGCGCATGGAGCGCGCGGTCAAGGAGCGCATGTCGAGCGTCGACGTCTCGACCGTCATGCCGAACGATCTGATCAACGCCAAGCCGGCGGTTGCCGCGGTGCGCGAATTCTTCGGCTCGTCGCAGCTGTCGCAGTTCATGGATCAGACCAATCCATTGTCGGAAGTGACCCACAAGCGTCGCGTGTCGGCGCTTGGACCCGGCGGGCTGACCCGCGAGCGCGCGGGCTTTGAAGTGCGCGACGTTCACCCGACCCATTATGGCCGAATCTGTCCGATCGAGACTCCGGAAGGCCCGAACATTGGCCTCATCAACAGCCTTGCAAGCTTCAGCCGGGTCAACAAGTACGGCTTCATCGAAACGCCGTACCGCAAGGTCATCGACGGCAAGGTGACGACCGATGTCGTCTATCTGTCGGCGATGGAGGAGGCCAAGCATACGATCGCGCAGGCCAATGCCGAGATCAACAAGGACTTCACCTTCGGCGAGGAAATCATTTCGGCGCGAAGGAACGGCGAATTCCTGATCGCTCCGCGCGAGCAGATCACGCTGATGGACGTCAGCCCCAAGCAGCTGGTGTCGGTCGCGGCCTCGCTCATTCCGTTCCTTGAAAACGATGACGCCAACCGCGCCCTGATGGGTTCGAACATGCAGCGGCAGGCGGTTCCGCTGCTCCAGGCCGAAGCTCCGCTCGTCGGAACCGGAATGGAAGAGACCGTCGCCCGCGATTCGGGCGCAGCGATCGGAGCTCGCCGCTCGGGCATCGTCGACCAGGTCGATGCCGCCCGGATCGTCGTTCGCGCGACGGGCGACCTTCGACCCGGCGAATCGGGAGTCGATATCTACACGCTGATGAAGTTCCAGCGGTCGAACCAAAACACCTGCATCAACCAGCGTCCGCTGGTGAAGGTCGGGGAAACGGTCACCGCGGGCGAAATCATCGCCGACGGCCCTTCGACGGAATATGGCGAGCTTGCGCTTGGCCGCAATGTGCTCGTCGCGTTCATGCCGTGGAACGGGTACAACTACGAAGATTCGATCCTGATCTCCGAACGGATCGTGAAGGACGACGTCTTCACCTCGATCCATATCGAAGAGTTCGAGGTCATGGCCCGCGACACCAAGCTTGGGCCCGAGGACATCACCCGCGACATTCCCAACGTCGGCGAGGAAGCCCTTCGCAACCTGGACGAAGCCGGAATTGTCTACATCGGTGCCGAGGTTGAGCCCGGCGACATCTTGTGCGGAAAGATCACACCCAAGGGCGAAAGCCCGATGACTCCGGAGGAAAAGCTTCTCCGCGCGATCTTCGGCGAAAAGGCCTCGGATGTCCGCGATACGTCGCTTCGCCTGCCCCCGGGAGTGACCGGAACGGTCGTTGAAGTGCGCGTGTTCAACCGTCACGGAATCGATATCGACGACCGTACGCGCGCCATCCAGAAGGAGGAAAAGGAACGCCTCCAGAAGGACGCCGACGACGAGCGCGGAATCCTCAACCGCACGACCTTCTCGCGATTGAAGGAAATGCTTCGCGGCCAGGTTGCGACGTCTGCTCCCAAATCGATTAAGAAGGGTGCGACCCTCGACGAAGCGACGATCGAATCAGCCGAGCGCCACGAATGGTGGAAGATCACGGTCAAGGACGACAAGCGCCAGGCAGACATCGAAGCCCTCAAGGCACAGTATGACGAAGCGAACAACGTCATCATGGCGCGCTTCACCGACCGGGTCGAAAAGCTCGAGCGCGGTGACGAGCTTCCGCCGGGCGTGCTCAAGATGGTCAAGGTGTTTGTCGCAGTGAAGCGCAAGCTTCAGCCGGGCGACAAGATGGCCGGCCGTCACGGCAACAAGGGCGTCATCAGCCGAATCCTGCCGATCGAGGACATGCCGTTCCTCGAAGACGGGACTCACGCCGACA
>JBDSSR010000129.1:0-3871 GCA_039928675.1 Sphingomicrobium sp.
CTGAAATAGCCAGTTCATCGCCTTGCGATAGACGGTAGGAAGATCTGCGGCATGGGTCCCTCCGTCGAGGGTTAATGTCTTCAACTCCCAGGGACCCTTGCGACCCGACCACGCAAGCTCCCATTCAACAGTATCACGACGGAGGTCGGGATAGTCGTTCGTGCCATCTGCGACCACAAACTTGAGATCTTTACGATGGGCTGACGCAGGCACGCCGAAGTAAATCTCGCGGCCCGGAGTCAACGTCGGGCTGCTTGCGATTCTGGCCCAAAACAGATCGGGGTCAATGAAGGCCGAATAGAACACGAAGCCCCCTCCTCGGGACTGTCCCACTAGAATGCGATGTGACGGATCGGCGCGGGTGCGGGACTCAACCGCCGGAATAACGCGGTCACGCAGAAATCGCTCGAATGCAGGCGCACCACCCTCGTCGGATTTTCCAGACGGCGGCGAGAAATCAAAGTGGCGATGGTTGATGGAGGGGTCAAACGACCCATACGCTACGCCCACGATAATCGCCTCTGGCAGCTTGTCATCATAGTGGATGAACAAGTGCTCTGGCGCCAGTAGCGGAAAGGTTGAATCGCCATCGAGCAAATAGACGATTGGATACCGCTGCGTTGGCGCTTCCGAGTAACCTTCAGGATAACGAATGTAGACGTGAAAGGTCGTGCCCGTGTGCGGTGCGCGCAAGGTAAGATAATCGCCCCTCAGTGCGGGCAGGTAATTGAGCGGAGTGCTCGACCGACCTAAATTGGCTGCATTCGTTGCGCAGCCAGTGAGCAGGAGCATCGCTATGCCAGAAGTCCATGCGCGCATCGTCTTCATGGCCGAAGAATGGCTTAACAAGCTAATGTCTGCAATGGGTCGAAAGCAGGCATTCCCGGGCCCACATAGCAGTCGGCTTCCTTCCCGCCGCGACCCTGCTAAACCGCTCGCAGTTTCATGCCTGATACCCCCAGCCCAACCGCAACCCCGCACCTCTATCTGGTCGACGGGTCGAGCTACATCTTTCGCGCCTATCATCGGCTTCCGCCGCTGACCAACCGCCATGGCCAGCCGGCGGGCGCGGTCTATGGCTATACGACGATGCTGTGGAAGCTTGCCGGCGATCTTAGCCGGGGATCGCGGGCCGATGGCGGGCCGACGCACATGGCGGTCATCCTCGATGCGTCCGAGCATACTTTCCGCAACGAGATGTACGACAAGTACAAGGCGCACCGCCCGCCACCGCCCGAGGACCTGGTTCCGCAATTCCCGCTGATCCGCGTCGCCACGCGGGCCTTTTCGATCCCCTGCATCGAGGAAGCGGGGCTGGAGGCCGACGACATCATCGCCTGTTATGTCACCGCAGCGATGAAGGAGGGGTGGAAGGTCACCGTCGTCAGTTCCGACAAGGATCTGATGCAGCTGGTCGACGACGAGGCCGGGATCGACATGCTCGACACCATGAACGACCGGCGGATCGGGCGGGCCGAGGTCATGGAAAAGTTCGGAGTTCCGCCGGGCAAGGTCGGTGACGTGCTGGCGTTGATGGGCGACAGCGTCGACAATGTGCCGGGCGTGCCGGGGATCGGGCCCAAGACCGCGTCGCTGCTGATCCAGCAGTTCGGCGACCTTGAAACCGTGCTTGCCTCGACCGACCAGATTACCAAGCCAAAGCTCAAGCAGTCATTGATCGACCACGCCGACAATGCGCGGTTGAGCCGCGAGCTGGTTCGGCTGGTGTGCGATTCGACGCTTCCTGAACCGCTCGACGCACTCGCGCTCAAGGGCATTCCGCCCGAGCCGCTGCGCGAGTTCCTGACCGACCAGGGGTTCAAGACCCTGCTTGCGCGGCTGGAGAGCGGCGGAAGCGTTCCTGCCGCGGGCCGAAGCAGCAGCGGCGCCGGGTTCAATGGCGTCATGGCGGCAATGGACGCCAAGCCGGCCGGCCCCGCCCCGGCCGAGGAGATCGCGGTTGACCGGTCCAAATATGAGACCGTGACCGATGAGCAGGCACTCGACCGGTGGATCGCCGAAGCGAGCGCGCAGGGGTTCGTCGCGATCGATACCGAGACCGACTGCATCGATTGCATCGTCGCGAGGCTGGCCGGGATCAGCCTTGCAACCGGGCCCAACCGCGCCTGCTACATCCCGGTCGGTCACAGCGGCGCCGATTTGCTGTCGCAAGCCCCCGACCAGATGCCGCTTGAGCTGGTGCTTGCACGGCTCCGGCCGCTGCTCGAAAATCCGGCGGTCGTGAAGATCGGCCACAATTTCAAATATGACTGGGTGATGTTCGACAAGGCCGGGATCGAGGTTGCGCCGGTCGACGACACGATGGTCATGAGCTTCGACCTCGACGCCGGGCGGAGCTTTGGCCACGGGCTGGACGAGCTCGGCAAGCTCCACTTCAACCACGAATGCATCCCGTTCAAGCAATTGTGCGGGACGGGTCAGAAGCAGATCACCTTCGACAAGGTGCCGCTTGGCCCGGCGACCGAATATGCCGGCGAGGACGCCGACATCACGCTTCGCCTGTGGCTTCGATTGAAGCCCCGGCTGGCGGCGGAAAATGTCGCCCGGGTGTACGACCGGATCGACAAGCCGCTGGTTCCGGCGATTGCGCGGATGGAGCGGCGCGGGATCAAGGTCGATCGCGACTATCTGGCCCAGTTGAGCCGCGAATTCGCAGGCGAGATCGCGCGGCTCGAGGAGCGTATCTACGAGGCGGCGTGCGGCCCGTTCACCATCGGCTCGCCCCAGCAGCTTGGCGAAGTGCTCTATGGCCGGCTCGGCCTCAAGGGCGGCCGAAAGGGCAAGAGCGGGCATTATTCGACCGACGTCACCGAGCTTGAGCGACTTGCCGCGGAAGGCGTCCAGTGCGCCAGCCTGGTGCTCGAATGGCGTCAGTTGACCAAGCTCAAGTCGACCTACACCGACGCGCTCCAGGCCCAGATCAATCCGGAGACCAAGCGGGTTCACACCAGCTTCTCGCTGACCGGGGCGCAGACCGGCCGGCTGAGCTCGAACGATCCCAATTTGCAGAACATCCCGATCCGGACCGAGATCGGGCGCAAGATCCGCGACGCCTTCGTCGCCGAACCGGGCTTCAAGCTGTTGAGCGCGGACTATAGCCAGATCGAGCTTCGGCTCGCAGCGCACATTGCCGACGTCCCCCAGCTCAAGGCCGCGTTCAAGGCTGGCGAGGACATCCACAGCATGACAGCCGAGGAGCTGTTCGGGTCCGCCGACCGCGAGGCCCGCAACCGGGCCAAGACCATCAACTTCGCGATTCTCTACGGAATCTCGTCGTGGGGGATTGCCGGCAGGCTCGGGGTATCGAAGGACGAAGGCAAGGCGATCATCGACCGCTATTTCGACCGCTTCCCGGGCATTCGCGACTACATTCACGGGACGCTTGCGTTCGTCCGCGAGCATGGCTTCACAACCACGCTGTTCGGCCGCAAGACCCATTTCGAGCCCAATATCCGGTCGCCCAATCCGACCATCCGGGGCGGAGCCGAGCGGGCCGCGATCAACGCTCCGATCCAGGGCACCAGCGCCGATCTGATCAAGCGGGCGATGGCGCGGATGGACGGGGAACTGGAGCGGGCCGGGCTGGGCGAGGTCAGGATGCTTCTGCAGGTCCATGATGAACTGGTGTTCGAGGTTCCCGACGGGCGCGAGGAAGAGGCCGCGGCGGTGATCCGCTCGGTCATGGCCAACGCGGCCGAGCCGGCAATGACCCTCGATGTCCCGCTGGACGTCGAAATCGGCTGGGGCGAGCATTGGGGCGCCGCGCATTGACGGATGCGGCGCGGATCGGCGACGACGGTGCGGAAAAGGACGCACCCGAAGCCGACATGGCAACACTGGCCCGGGGGGG
>JBDSSR010000130.1:0-2852 GCA_039928675.1 Sphingomicrobium sp.
TGATGAACTCCTTTGGGCTTGTTTGCCTGACCATGGCTTAGAAGGTCCAGCCTTCGCCCACCCTCACGTGAAGATTGGGAATTGCCAACTTGCCCCAAGGCCGCATTCATCGTCTCGTCGGGCCGCGATGAAAATTCTGCTGCTCGAAGACGATCCCGCAATGAACCAGCATGTGACCGGGATATTAAAGGCGGCCGGGCACGTGGTCGACGGCTGCGCGAGCGGTCGCGAAGCGGTGTTCCTGGCGACCAGCAGCGATTACGCCGTGCTCATTCTCGACCGATTGGTGCCCGATCTCGACGGACTGGCGGTGCTCAAGGCGTTGCGCGCCGCCGGGGTCAAGACACCGGCGCTATTCCTGACCGCCGTGCACAGCATCCGCGATCGGGTCGAGGGCCTCGAAGCGGGGGCCGATGATTATCTGGTCAAGCCGTTCGCCGGATCGGAGCTGCTGGCTCGAGTAACGGCTCTTGCTCGACGGCCGCCGATCGAAAGCGTGGTGACGGTGCTTCGCGTTGGCGACCTCGAAATCGACGTGCTGAAGCGGGTGGTGACACGTGGCGGGGCGCGCATCGATCTTCAGCCGCAGGAATATAAGCTGCTAGAGTATCTTATGCGTCACCCGGGTGAAATCGTCACCCGGACCTTGTTGCTGGAAAGTGTCTGGTCGTTCCATTTCGACCCCGGCACCAATTTGATTGAAAGCCACATCAGTCGGCTGCGCGCCAAAATCGACCGCGGCTTCGATCGCGAACTGATCCACACCGTGCGTGGCGCCGGCTATCGGATGAACGCCGATGACTAGATGCCATGACTAAATGGCGGTCGAGTGCGGCCTATCGGCTGGCAATCGGTTATTCGGCCGCGCTGGGGGTCGGCATGGTCGTGCTTGGAGCGATCGTGTTTCTGGCGATGCACGTCGCTTTCACGCATCAGCTGGACGCTACGATCGCCGACGAATCGCAAACCTTGGCTACGGAGTATCGGAGCGATGGGGGCGGTGAACTGTCCGATGCCATCGCGCAACGCGAAAGCTCACGGTCGCCGGCGCGGCTGATGTATGCGGTGTTCGCGCCCGATGGCCGACGGACTTACGGGACGCTGCGGACGGCGCGCCCGGCGCTCGGGGTTCATGACATCACCTTCGTCGACCCGCGCGACGGCCCGGATACCGCGCGTGGTCTGGCAATCGACCTGTCGCCGACCGAGCGCTTGTTAGTCGCCGCCGACCGCGAATGGATCGAGCGGATCGACCGAACCATCCTGACCGTGTTCGCCGCAGGGTTCGTCGGGCTGTGCCTGCTCGCCTTTGGTGGTGCAATTGTCTTCGGCAACTATCTTCGCCGGCGGTTGCAATCGATCAGCGACGGGGCCGAGGCGATCATCGCCGGCGACATTCGCGGGCGGATGACCGTCGGCCCGCGCGGCGACGAGTTTGACCAGCTGGCAACGACGCTCAATCGGATGCTCGCGCGGATCGAGCAATTGCTTGAAAATCTGCGACAGGTGTCGACGGATATCGCCCACGACTTGCGCACCCCGCTGGCAGCGCTGCGCAACCAGCTCGAGCAGGGCGTCAGCGAGCTTGGCGTGGCTGAGAACGATCACCGGATCATTCGCGAAGCGATCGTTCGGGTCGACGACGTGCTCGCTTTGTTCAGTGCTATCCTGCGCATCGCCGAGGTCGAAAGTGGCGAGACCCGTCGGTTCTTCGATGACGTCGATATCAGCGCACTCGCACTCGAACTGGCGCAAAGCTACGCTCCAGCGATCCGTGACAACGGCCGCAATTTGCTGTGGTCGATCGAGCCAGGCCTAACCTTGACCGGCGATCGCGAGCTGATCGCACAAGCAGCGTCCAACATCATCGAGAACGCCCAGCGGCATACCCCGCAAGGTACTCTAATTCGGCTGACCCTCGTAGCTGTCGATGACCACATATGCCTGCAAGTGAACGACGATGGGCCAGGCGTCGCCAAGGCCGACCGAAGTCGTATCGTCGAACGCTTCCAGCGGCTCGACGGGAGCCGCCACACGCCCGGCCATGGCCTTGGCTTGAACCTGGTCAGTGCGGTCGCGAAAATCCATGGTGGGAGTCTGATCTTCAAGGACAACGGGCCTGGGCTGGTCGCCATCCTCGAACTGCCCCGAGTCCCGGCTGACGCCTGACCACCGTCGGCAGATGCGCATCGGGGACGGCTACTTGCGAGTGAGATGTCGTCACGTGCGGAGCGACCAGACGGGATAACTCAGACACGGCCTTGATGCCCGCTTTGGGTGGAAAGCGGACATTAGCGAACGATAAAGGGAGAACCGTGATTGGCCGAAAGCTCGCCTGGTTACGCAGTCGAGGTGAAAAGGGAGGGACAGGACATCCTAACCTATTGGACCCATTGCCCCCCTCAGAGTTTTGTTCGTCGCTTGATCGCGGAGGACGAGGACTTGGGCGATCTCGATGCCTTTTACGAAAGCTGGTGGCTATACGATTGCCCGGCGCCGATCTCATTGCCGGAGACGGCATGCAAGGGCACTACGAACGGCGCAAAACGCTTTCGCGCGGCGATCCTGTCTGCGACATGTGCTGAAGGCAAGAAGCGCATTGGTCCGATGATCATCAGGACCAAGCCTTCGTAACGAACATTTCTCTGAGGAGAAGCCGACTGAACGAGAACCAACCTTACGCTGATCAAAGTCATGGCGAGGGTTACGAAGAGGGCTCGATTAAACTGAGCGGAGCCGTGGCGATGGGCACCGGCGTGATGGTCGGCGCAGGCATTTTCGCGCTCACTGGCCTGATCGCCGAAATGGCGGGGCCGCTATTTCCGCTGTCCTTCGTTCTCGGCGCAGTGGTG
>JBDSSR010000131.1:0-9888 GCA_039928675.1 Sphingomicrobium sp.
GGCGATACCGCGATTTTCATCACTCCGGGTTACCGCTTCAAGGCGGTCGACGGGCTGGTGACCAACTTCCATCTGCCGCGATCGACACTGTTCATGCTGGTCAGTGCGCTGATGGGGCTGGAGCTTATGAAAGAGGCTTACGCCCATGCCATCCAAAACGGATACCGTTTCTACAGCTACGGCGATTCGAGCCTGCTGCTGCCGGCGAAGGCGTGAGGTCAGTCGTCGCGGTGGGGCAGCGGCAGTTCGGCCGAGCTGACTTCGCTGTCGCTTAGCTCGCGGTAGAATTTCAGGCCGGCGCCGCTGTCGTTGGACCAGGCGACATGCGCAGCTGCAAACAATGCGCCGCGCTTGAAGATGACGTCGCAATCGGTCGGCAGCGGATCGTCCGCTGCAACCAGCGCGCCTTGCGCGGAAAAATCCCTGATCCAGACCACGAAAGCCCCGGCGGGGGAATAGACCGTTCCGCGCATCAGGATGCGCTTGCGCTCGCTTCGCCGAGCGGGCTGAAGGTCATGCGCCGGGCTTGCCATGGTCTCTGTTTCCTTAACGATCGGTCCGTTTCTGCGCGAACCGGATGAGGATCGCGTGGAAGAAGCTGGTTACCCGATCGTTCACCCTGTTCCGTGAGGCCAAACCGGCAAGACGGTTGCGAGCGCCGGGCAAGCCGCTAAGCGGGCGGGCCGATGCCGCGTTTCGACTTCACCATTGCCGCCACCGACGGCACTGCCAGGACCGGCGCGATCGCGATGGCGCGCGGCGAGATCCGAACGCCGGCGTTCATGCCGGTCGGGACTGCTGCGACGGTCAAGGCGATGCGGCCCGACGAAGTCCGGGCAAGCGGGGCCGACATCATTCTTGGCAATACTTATCATCTGATGCTTCGCCCCGGGGCCGAGCGGGTGGCACGGCTCGGCGGGCTTCATGCCTTCATGGGCTGGGACCGGCCGATCCTGACCGACAGCGGCGGTTATCAAGTGATGTCGCTGAGCGAGCTTGCAAAAATCAGCGAGGATGGCGTGTCGTTCGCAAGCCACCTCGACGGGTCGCGGCACCTGCTGTCGCCCGAACGGTCGGTCGAGGTCCAGCGCCTGCTTGGCAGCGACATCGTCATGCAGTTCGACCAGCTGGTTCCAGCCTCGGCGGAGACGGAGCTTCAACGCCAGGCGATGGAGCGGTCGATCCGCTGGGCCAAGCGCAGCCGCGAAGAATTCGACCGGGTGGCCGAGCATTCGAACCGCGCCGCCATCTTCGGGATCCAGCAGGGCGCGCTCGATGAGGCGATGCGCACGGCCTCGGCCGAAGGGCTGATCGAGATCGGCTTCGATGGCTATGCGATCGGTGGGCTGGCGGTCGGCGAAGGGCATGATGCGATGCTTGGCTGCCTGGATTTTGCGGTTGCCATGCTGCCGGCGGAAAAGCCGCGTTATCTGATGGGGGTCGGCAAGCCTGACGACATCGTCGAAGCGGTGGTTCGCGGGGTCGACATGTTCGACTGCGTCCTTCCAACCCGGTCAGGCCGAACCGGCCAGGCATTCACCGCCGACGGCCCGATTAACCTGCGCAACGCCAGGTTCGCCGAGGATTCCGAGCCGATCGAGCCTGGCTGTCCGTGCCCGGCGTGCAGCGACTTTAGCCGCGCCTACATCCACCATCTCGTGAAATCGGGCGAAATCCTCGGCGCAATGCTGATGACCCAGCATAATCTGTGGTTCTACCAGCGGCTGATGCAGGGATTGCGCGACGCCATTTCGGGCCAGCGGCTGGCGGTGTTCGCGGCTGAGTTCCTGACCCGGTACCGCAACTGCCAGATCTAGTCCGCCGCGATCGCGAGCTTGTCCTGCGTGCGCAGGTCGAAATCGGATGCATCGTGGCGCTCGTGGAGCTGTTCGCTGTCCTCGCCACTGAGCTTGTTGACGATCCGCCCGCGCTTGACCGCCGGCCGCTCGCCAATCGCCTTGGCCCAGCGCTGGAGGTTGAGATATTCGTGGGTGGCGAGGAATTCGTCGGCACCGGCATAGACCTTGCCGAGCGCAAGCTGGCCGTACCACGGCCAGATGGCGATGTCGGCGATGCTATAGTCGCTTCCGGCGATATATTCATGGGCTGCAAGCTGGCGATCGAGCACGTCGAGCTGGCGCTTGGCTTCCATTGCATAGCGGTTGATCGGATATTCCATCTTGGTCGGGGCGTAGGCGAAGAAATGCCCGAATCCGCCGCCGAGAAACGGTGCGCTGCCCATTTGCCAGAACAGCCATGACAGGGTCTCGGCGCGTTTGGGTCCGGAGACGGGGAGAAGCTCGCCGAACGTCTCGGCGAGATGGACCAGGATTGCACCGCTTTCGAAGATGCGCACCGGCTCGGGCCCGCTGCGGTCGACGAGCGCTGGAATCTTGCTGTTGGGATTGATTGCAACGAACCCGCTGGAAAATTGGTCGCCCTCACCGATGCGGACCGGCCAGGCGTCATATTCGGCGCCGCCATGGCCCTTTTCGAGCAGCTCCTCGAACATGATCGCGACCTTCTGGCCATTGGGCGTAGCAAGCGAATAGAGCTGGAAAGGATGCTTGCCGACCGGCAGCGGCTGATCGTGCGTGGAACCCGAAACCGGGCGATTGATATTGGCGAACTGGCCGCCGCTCGGCTGTTCCCAGGTCCACACTTTCGGAAGCTGATAGTCGCTCATGCCGGGTCCCTTTTTTTCGATCAGGGAAGGCAGCTAGGAACCCGCACCGGCGCTTTCCAGTGTCACTGCTGTGCCTTAACCGGCGCCGACCGAAAGGAAGCCCGGAAGCGGGCCGTTCCACTCGCTCTTGAGGTCTTCGACCACTGGTGACGGGCGGTCCGGCACTGGTTCGGATGGAGCTTGCGCAGCGGGCTGCGGATCAGGAGCTGGCCTGGTTTGGCGCGGTGCCCGGGCTTCACGCGGCGTGCGAGGCTCGCGCGGAGCTCGGGGCGCTCGGGCTTGCGCGGGCGCTTCGCCCACCTTCGCCTCGTCCGCCTTTGCCGAGCGTCGACCCGAGCTCGCCGGCTTGGCCGGTTCTTCAGCTTTCTCGGCATCAACCGACGGTGCGGGCCTGGCGTCGGCCTTGGTGTCGGTCTTGGCGTCGGACTTACCACCGGCGCGGGGAATCTTGTGGCCGATGAGCTTTTCAATTCCTGCAACCGCGTCGGCGTCGGCGCTGGTTGCCAAAGTGATCGCGATGCCGGTCATCCCGGCGCGACCGGTGCGGCCGATGCGGTGGATATAATCGTCCGGCTGCCACGGAACGTCGAAGTTGATGACGTGGCTGACGCCTTTGACGTCGAGCCCTCGCGCAGCGACGTCGGAGGCGACGAGGATCGTGATTTCATCGTTCTTGAAGCGGTCGAATTCGGCGATCCGATCCGACTGGTCCATGTCGCCCTGGATCTGGCCGACGGCAAAGCCGGCGCGCTTGAGGCTGCTTGCAAGCTCGCGGACCGTGGTCTTGCGATTGGAAAAAACGATCGCGTTCTTGAATTCCTCGTGGCGCAATATGTCGCGCAGCGCGTCCTTCTTCTTGTCGGCGCGAACCTCGACCAGCCGCTGTTCGATATTGACGTTGGCGGTCGCCGGCCGGGCCACTTCGACCCGTCGCGGATCGTTGAGGAATTTCGACGCGAGCTTCTGGATTGGCGGCGGCATGGTCGCTGAAAACAGCAGCGTCTGGCGGGTTTTGGGCAGCTTGGAGCAGATTTCCTCGATGTCGGGGATGAACCCCATGTCGAGCATCCGGTCGGCCTCGTCGATGACCAGCAGTTCGCAGCCGTTGAGCATGATTTTGCCGCGGCCGAACAGATCCATCAGCCGGCCCGGGGTCGCGATCAGGACATCGACGCCCTTTTCCAGCGCCTTGACCTGGTCGCCCATTTGCACGCCGCCGATCAGCAGCGCCATCGAAAGCTTGTGATATTTGCCGTACTTCTCGAAATTCTCGGCGACCTGGGCGGCAAGCTCGCGGGTCGGCTCGAGGATCAGCGAGCGCGGCATCCGCGCGCGGCTTCGGCCGTGGCCGAGAATGTCAATCATCGGCAGAACGAAGGCAGCGGTTTTGCCGGTTCCCGTCTGCGCAATGCCGATGAGATCCTTGCCCATCAGGACAGCGGGGATTGCGGCGCTCTGAATCGGGGTCGGCTCGTTGTAACCGCTCTCGGTTACTGCGCGGAGCAATTCGTCAGAAAGGCCGAGATCGGCAAAAGTCATAGGATTCCGGATGATAGTTGGTGCCGCGCTGTGTTGAAAGCCGCGCTCCTGTTAATAACGGTGCGGCAAACGCCAGGCAGCGGGTGCTTGCGACCTGTGGGCCGAGCGCCTCGCGCTTGTCAAGGAATGTGGTGCGCGACAACCCCGAATTCCGGAAGCTTCGCGCGATCGGCGCCTATTGGGCCGCCAGATGCGGCACCAGCTGCTTGAAGCGCTCGATCGTGCAACTGCCGCCCATTCGCGAATGGACTGCATCGCGTCCGGCGCACAGCCGCCCGTCCTGAAGCTGAAGGTAGAAATCGCCATAATAATCGAGCGCCTGGCAGTCCTCGTCGAATTCGGCGCGGACCCGGGTGCGGTTGGCAAGGATGAAATCAACGCGTTCGGGGCCGACCAGCAGCGCTCGGCGGATTGCTGCGACTGGGATGCAGCCGGGGCCCTTGCGCTCGGTCCACACGACGCGCGGGCCAGCGGCTCGCGGAAACACCGGTATGCGCAGGATCACCTGGTCCTGGACGACCAGCCGAGTGATCGAATTCTGCAACGCCGCGGGCTGCATCGCGGCTAGGCCGAGAAGCATCGGCAACAGGCCGAAAAAGATGCCGGGGGTCACTTGGGGGCTACCATCGTGGGCATTGGCTTCGCAGCGCTCCGTTGAATGTTCAATGAACTGTCAGCGTTCGGCGGCGTGCCCGCGCGGTCCCGAACCGATCCAACGACTTTCCCCCACTGGCCCAATGCCGTTGCCTGACTGGCCTTGCCCAATTCCCGGACTGCCGATAGATGGCGCGGATTATTTTGCTTGCCGGCGGGTCGTCGCAATTGCGACCCCGTAAGCCCGGTCCCCAGGAGACTAACAGGATGGCGACTGCCGCGCCGAACCAGAACCTGCCCTTGTTCTACAATGCCGTCGAGCCCGTGAACGAAACTCAGCACGGCAAAATGAAGGTCCGCAAGATGCTCAAGATGGGCACGATTGCAAAGACCCACGCAATCCCCGTCACGGTCGACGAGTTCACTCTTGCCCAGCGCCATTATCCGATCGTCTTTTCGATCGGCGAGCAGTCGATCCCGATCGCGCTGATGGGCCTTAACGAAGGCGTCAACGTCTACCTTGACGAAGACGGCCGGCCGATGGACCCGTCGATCTACATTCCCGCCTACATCCGCCGCTATCCGTTCATGCTCGCGCGCATTCGTCCCGACAGCGACGAGCTTTCGCTGTGCTTCGACCCGACCGCCAACGCAGTCGGTGACTTTGATGAAGGTGAGCCGCTGTTCGATGGCGACCAGCCAAGCCAGGCAACCAAGGCGATCCTCGAATTTTGCGAACAGTTCGAAGCCGCCGGCCAGCGGACGTCGGCGTTCATGGAAGACCTTCAGAAGAGCGACCTGTTGATGGACGGCGAAGTCGCAATTCAGCCCGAAGGGTTCGACCAGCCGTTCGTTTATCGCGGCTTCAAAATGGTCGATGAGGAAAAACTTCGCGAACTTCGCGGCGACGAACTGCGCAAGATCAATCAGAACGGAATGCTTCCGCTGATTTTCGCCCACCTCTTTTCATTGAGCGAAATGCGGCACGTCTTTGCCCGCCAGATGGAGCAGGGCAAGGCTCCGGCCCAGGTCAAGCAGCCGGCGCCGGCCGAGGCCTGACCCCTTAAGGGCTGGAGGTCAGCCCGGGCTCGCCGGGCTCGTAACGCCTATTCGGCCGCAGTCGCGACCCGCTGGCGCGCGAGCAATGCCCCGCCGATCTCGACCGCGATCGCTTCAATGAGTGTTGCGACGCGGTCAAAACCTAACCCTGGCCGGGCGAAAGCCGGATCGAGATAGCAGCGCCGGTCGATTTCTATCTGCAAGGCGTGGATTCCAGCGGTCGGGCGGGCGTGCCGCTCGATCACGTGCCCGCCGGCGAAAGGATCGTTGAGCCCAGCCTCGAAACCCGAATTGCGGGCAATTGCAATTGCCGCGCTGCTGACCCACGGCTCGGCCGTCCGGCCGCGGCGGTCGCCGAACACAATGGGGGCAATGCCCGGGGCCGGTGGCGGCATCGAATGACAGTCGAGCAGAAGCGCTACGCCGAAGCGGTCGAGAAGCAGTTCAAGCTGGTCGTCAATCGCTCGGTGATAGGGGCGGTGGGCCTGATTGAGGCGTTCGTCGAGCTGGCTCAGGCTGATCGCCCGGCGCCACAGATAGCCGTGCTGCTGGGTGCGCGCCGGGACAATTCCGAGCCCGCCGCGGGCCCGGGCACTCGACCGCCCGGGTCCGGCGCCGTCGATCACCGAGGGGTCGAGTTCGTCCTCGGCGCGGTTGCAATCGATCGCCGCGCGCGGGGTTCGGGCAATCACTGCACCGCAGCCGTGGCCGAGCGCGCGCCACACCAGCCGGTCGACCAGCGGATCCTCGAGCGCTGCCAGCGACGAACGCCCGCCGGCGGCCATGTCGACCAGCCAGGAGGGATAGTCGCGGCCCGAATGCGGCACCGACAGAAGGACCGGCAGGTCGCCGCGGGCTGCGTGGACGATTGGTGGGGAAAGCGGGGTCACGGTTAATTTCCGTTCCAGATTAGGACGTCCCCGAGGCCGCTGCAACGCGCGAACGCGTCATTGCCTACTTTCAAAAGACCATTCTTCAGAGCATAGACGTGGCGATGGCGCGAATTCTCCTGGCCGAAGACGATACGTCGATGCGCGAGTATCTCCAGCGCGCGCTGCAGCGCGTCGGCTATGACGTCGAAGCTGTCGGCTGCGGAACCGAGGCGATGCCGTGGCTTGAGCGCGAGCGCTTCGATCTTCTTTTGACCGACATCGTCATGCCCGAAATGGACGGCATCGAGCTGGCCCAGAAAGCGAGCGCGATCGATCCGGAGATTCGGGTGATGTTCATCACCGGCTTTGCCGCGGTTGCACTGCAGGGCGGACGAACCGCGCCGGAGGCCAAGCTGTTGTCCAAGCCATTTCACTTGAAGGATCTGGTGATGGAGGTCGACCGCATGTTCCAGACCGAGGATCAGCACGGGCGGCTCTAGGACTGTCGATCAAAGCGGGCACTGTCATCAACAGTCCCGAATTGCTCATCTCACGCGGCTTGCGCCGGCTCGTTCGCGCCCCTAAACGCTCGCTTCGCCCCGAGGGCGGTGGGCGTGTAGCTCAGTGGTAGAGCACTGTGTTGACATCGCAGGGGTCGCAAGTTCAATCCTTGCCACGCCCACCATTTTCCCCATTCGATTCAAGCGGTTGAACGCCGTTCCTGACTGTCCCGAAACGGTACGGCGCGGGTGTCGGCGATTGTGCCTTGAGCGCATCCGGGGGATCGGGGGGGATGCACATCGCACTGCTGTTCATTCTTCCGGCAAGCGTTGCCCTCGATCCTTCGTCGAAGGCCGTGCCAGCGGCTGCGCCGGTCGCCTTGGTGACGACCTACGACGCCTTTGTCGCGACCGAGGAAACGCCGGCGACGGTGGATCTCGTGCAGCCCGCGGTGTTGATCGATCAGCGCGGCGGCACGCGCCTCGAAGACTGCTCGGCCCTCAACCCGATCGCCTGAATCCTATCGCCTGAGCCCAATTGCCTGAGCACGCCCGGCGCGCGTTACAGGCACGCCTCCAGATAGGGTTGGTCGAAGCCGTACTGCTTGGCTTTTTCGAGGCTGTAGGGACGAAGGCCCATCGAGCGGTACTCGCCGATGATCTTGCCGTCGGCGCTCTCGTCCAGATATTCGAACTTGAACAGCTCCTGGGTAACGATGACATCGCCTTCCATGCCGATCACTTCGGTGATGTTGGTTGTCCGGCGCGAGCCATCGCGCAGGCGCTTGACCTGGATGATGAGGTCGACCGAATCCGCGATCTGGCGGCTGATGGCTTCCTTGGGCACCTTGATGTCCGACATCATCACCATGTTTTCCATGCGCGCGAGGCATTCGCGCGGGGAGTTGGAGTGAAGCGTCGCGCATGATCCATCGTGGCCGGTGTTCATCGCGGCGAGAAGGTCAAAGCATTCGGGTCCGCGGATTTCGCCCAGGATGATGCGGTCGGGACGCATGCGAAGCGCGTTGATGACGAGGTCGCGAATGGTGATCGCGCCCTGGCCTTCGAGATTGGGGGGCCGGGTTTCGAGCGGGAGCCAGTGCGGCTGCTGAAGCCGAAGCTCGGCGGCGTCCTCGATGGTGATGACGCGCTCGCCCGGGTCGATCATTTTCGACAGGGCATTGAGCATCGTCGTCTTGCCCGAGCCGGTACCGCCCGAGATGATGACGTTCATCCGGCTAGCGCCGGCGATCTTGAGCACGGTCGCCATCTTGTCCGACATCGAGCCAAAGCCCTTCATCATGTCGAGCGTGATCGGCTTTTCGGAGAATTTCCGGATTGAGATTGCAGTGCCGCGGAGCGACAGCGGGGGGACGATGACGTTGACCCGGCTGCCGTCCTGAAGTCGGGCGTCGCACAGCGGGCTGGTCTGGTCGATCCGGCGGCCGACCTTGTTGACGATCCGCTGCGCGATCTGGAACAGATGCTCCTCGTCGCGGAACTGGATATGGGCGATTTCCAGCTTGCCCTTGCGTTCGATGTAGGTCTGATCGGGGCCGTTGACCATGATATCGCTGATTGACGGGTCGGCCAGCAGCTCCTCGAGCGGGCCGAGGCCGAGCAGTTCGTCGACCAGCACCTTTTCCAGCGCGAACTGTTCGCGCCGGTTGAGGTTGATCTTGAGCTCGGTCAGGACCTCCGAAATGATCGGGCGGAATTCCTCGGCAAGCTCGTCCTTGTTGAGCGTTGCCGCAGCTTCAGGGTCGACGCGTTCGAGAAGGCGGGGGAGCACTTGCTCCTTGATCCGGTGAACCGCGGCTTCAAAGCCCTCGGCCTTGCTTGCTCCAGCTTCCCCGCTGCCGTTCTGGCGAGCAGTCAGCCGGTCCATCGCGGCGCCGGGCTGGACGCCGGTTGATACTTCGTCGGACGTTTCGGTCTCGGCGTCGGGCCCCAGTTCCTCGATCGGCGGGAATTGATCGCCGCCGTCGTCGGGAACCCCGGCAAAACCCGTCGGCGAGCCCTTCATCGGCTTGGCAACGCCAAAGGCCGGGCGCGCACTTCCGATTCCACCACGCTTACCAAATGCGCTCATGCTGCTTGCCACATCCCAATGAGGTCAGGGCGACATAAGCGATAGATGCCTAAGGAAAGCCTAACCTTCTCGTATGGGTCGCGCCCGGCCCCACAGGCGCGTGGCCCCAGTCCTGTGGCCTCAGGTGCGTGGCATCAGTCTCCGGCGCTTTCGGCAAGCACGGTCAGTCCGCGGTCGCTGACTTCGGCGAATCCGCCGGTGACGTTGATCCGTTCGGGCTGGGCGCCCGGTGTGCGATAGATCGCCACTTCGCCATTCTTGAGCGTTGTCATGTACGGCGCGTGGCCGGCCATGATTCCGCTTTCGCCGTCGACTCCGGGCACGACGACCATGTGGACATCCTCGGCCATCACCAGCCGATCCGGGGTTACCAGCTCGAAATGAAGTGCTGCCAATTCAGGCGTCCTGCGCCAGCTTTTCGGCCTTTGCGACCGCTTCCTCGATCCCGCCGACCATATAAAAGGCGCTTTCGGGGAGGTGGTCATATTCGCCGTTCACGACCGCCTTGAACGATCGCACGGTGTCTTCGACCTGGACGAACTTGCC
>JBDSSR010000132.1:0-4582 GCA_039928675.1 Sphingomicrobium sp.
AGTCACCGGCGATGCCGCCATTCGCGACACGATCGAGCAGATCGACATCGTCAAGAGGCTGGTCAAAGCCTATCCCGACGACCTCGCGCTTGCGTCGAGCGCCGACGACATCGTGCGAATCCACAAGTCCGGCAGGATCGCGTCGCTGATCGGAATCGAGGGCGGGCACCAGATCGGTGG
The DNA here is from genome assembly GCA_039928675.1 of Sphingomicrobium sp. Classification (GTDB taxonomy): domain Bacteria; phylum Pseudomonadota; class Alphaproteobacteria; order Sphingomonadales; family Sphingomonadaceae; genus Sphingomicrobium. The sequence goes on from JBDSSR010000132.1 coordinate 181, forward strand.
AAGTCTTGCAGCGCTTCGTCAGTTCTACGATCTGGGCGCGCGCTACATGACTCTGACGCACTTCAAGAACAACGAGTTCGCGGACAGCGCCACCGACTCGCCCGTGTATCACGGCCTGACCGACTTCGGCCGGATCGTCGTGCGCGAAATGAACCGGCTTGGAATGCTGGTCGATCTTAGCCACGTCAGCGACGACACCATGCGCCAGGCGCTTGGCGCAAGCGCCGCGCCGGTTATCTTTTCGCATTCGAGCGCGCGCGCGCTCGACGATCACAACCGCAACGTGCCCGACGATATCCTGTTGCTGACGGCGCACAACGGCGGCGTGGTGATGGTCAATTTCTACCCCGGCTATATTTCGGACGCGTTCCGCAAGTGGAACGCCGAGGAAGCGGCGGCGGAGGCACGGGCGACGTCGATCGACAATGGTCGGCCGGACCAGCGCAAAGCGGCGATCACGGCGTGGAAGGCGGCCAATCCGGCGCCCCGGGTGACTGTTTCCGACGTCGCCGACCATGTCGACCATATCGCCAAAGTGGCGGGATACGACCATGTCGGGATCGGCGGCGACCTCGACGGGATCGAGGCGGCGCCGGAAGGTCTCGGGACTGTCAGCGGCTATCCCCTGCTGTTCGCCGAACTGATCCGCCGCGGCTGGTCCGATGGCAATTTGGCCAAACTCGCCGGCGGCAATCTGCTAAGGGTGCTGCGCCGGGCCGAAGCAGTCGCGCAAGCGATGAGCAATGTGCCGCCGTCGACCGCAACATTGCAGCCGCGCTCGGCGACCGAACCCTGGAAATGAGCGAGCCGCCGCTGCGTGCGGCAATCATTCCGGTCACTCCGCTTCAGCAGAATTGTTCGCTGATCTGGTGCACCGCGACGATGCTCGGCGCCTTCGTCGATCCGGGCGGCGACCTGCCGCGGCTGAGCCAAGCGGCGGCCAGGGCCGGAGTGACCGTCGAGAAAATCCTGCTGACCCACGGCCACATCGACCATTGCGGGAGCGCGGGCATTTTCGCGGAAGAGCTCGGCGTTCGAATCGAAGGGCCGCACGAAGACGACCGCTTCTGGATCGAGCGGCTGGGCGAGGACGGGCCCCGTTACGGCGTTACGGGCAAGCCGTTCGAACCCGACCGCTGGCTGGTCGATGGCGACACGGTCACCGTCGGCCGGCTTGAACTGGCGGTTCGTCACTGCCCCGGGCACACCCCCGGGCACGTCGTGTTCCACCATCAGCCGTCGCTTCTGGCGCTGGTCGGGGACGTGCTGTTCAAGGGCTCGATCGGCCGCTCGGACTTCCCGCGCGGGGACCATGGCCAGCTGGTGCGATCGATTACCGAGCGGCTGTGGCCGATGGGCGACGAGACCGCCTTCGTGCCCGGTCACGGGCCGATGTCGACGTTCGGCCATGAGCGCGCGACCAATCCGCTGGTCGGCGATGCCGCGCTCGCCCGGCTTTGACTTGCAAGCGCGCCTGACTTGCAAGCGTGGCCTGATTTGAAACAGCAGTCTGGCTTGCAACCTCGACCGGTTGCGCTATAGGAGCCGCGGTTCGCGACGATCCGGCCGCCACAGCGGGGACTTCCCCGCCGAGAAGGGCGCGAGATCGTCGCCATTTTTGTTGATATCAAAGGTGCCGCATGGCTGTTCCCAAGAGAAAAACCTCGCCGTCCAAGCGCAACATGCGCCGCAGCCATCATGCGCTGAAGGCGACGACGTTCCAGGAATGCCCCAATTGCGGCGAATTGAAGCTGCCGCACAATCTGTGCCAGGCGTGTGGCCACTATAACGGCCGCGAAATCAACTCGCCCGAGGGCTGACCGGCGCATCGGGCCATGAATTCTGGCCCCACCAGCTCCGGCCCCGTTAGTTCCGGCCCAATGAACTCTGGCCCCGCCAGTTCCGGCCCCAAATCCGGACCCGGACCCAATTCCGGACCCAAATCCGGACCACGCATCGCGATTGACGCAATGGGCGGGGACTCGGGCCCGGCGGCGATGGTTGCCGGCGCAGCGCGCGCGCTTGCCGAAGACCCGAGCCTGCGCTTTGCCTTTTACGGCGACGAGACGCTCATCGGTGAGGAGCTTGCGCGCCATCGCAAGCTCGAACGCTGTTCCGACATTGCCCATGCGCCCGAGTCCATCGGAGCAAGCGAAAAGCCGACTCAGGCGATCCGCCGGGCGCGCACCACGTCGATGGGTATGGCGATCAACGCGGTCAAGGAACAGTTCGCCCACGCCGCCGTATCGGGCGGCAACACCGGGGCGATGATGGCGATGTCCAAGCTTGCGCTGCGGACCATGCCGGGAATCGACCGGCCGGCGCTTGCGGCTTTGTTGCCGACGCTTGGCGACAACGACTGCATCATGCTCGACCTTGGCGCCAACACCGAGTGCGACGCCCAGAACCTGGTCCAGTTCGCGGTGATGGGCGCGGCCTACGCCCGGACCGTGCTCGAGCTTGCCCGGCCGCGCGTCAAGCTGCTCAACATCGGCACCGAGGAATTGAAGGGCACCGACGAGCTCAAGGACGCTGCGGCGCTTCTTCGCGAGGTCAATTACCTGCCGTTCCGCTTTGCCGGCTTCACCGAGGGTGACCAGCTGTCGCGCGGCGAAGTCGATGTCGTCGTCACCGACGGCTTTTCGGGCAATGTCGCGCTCAAGACCGCCGAGGGGACGGCGCGCTTCGTCACCGACCTTCTGCGCCGCGCCTTCACCAGCTCGCTCCGTTCCAAAGCCGGTTTCGCATTGTCGCGCCCGGCATTGAACCTGCTCCAGGTCCATCTCGATCCCAACAATCACAATGGCGCGGTTTTCCTGGGGCTCAACGGACTGGTGGTGAAAAGCCATGGCAGTGCCAACGCCAAGGGCGTCGCCAACGCTATCCACGTTGCCGCAAGCATGGTTCGCAACGACATCACCCGGAAAATCGGCGAGGATCTCGACAACTTCCGCGCCCACGCCTTCGCCAACGAAGCCGCAAAATGACCAGGCGCTCGGTCATCCTTGGAGTCGGCAGCGCATTGCCGCGACGGATGGTGACCAATGCCGAACTTGCCACCACCGTGGATACGTCCGACGAGTGGATCGTCGAGCGCACCGGCATTCGCTCGCGCTACATCGCCGGCGAAGGCGAGACCACCGCATCGCTGGCGACCGACGCAGCGCTCCGAGCGCTTGAGCAGGCGGGCATCGATCCGGGCGAAATCGGGCTGGTCGTGCTTGCCACCGCGACCCCCGACCAGACCTTTCCGTCATCCGCGACCAAGGTCCAGGCGGCGCTTGGCATCAATGATTGCATCGCGTTCGATGTGCACGCGGTCTGCACCGGCTTTCTTTATGCCTTGTCGGTCGCCGATTCGATGCTTCGATCAGGCTCGGCGCAAAAGGCGCTGGTGATCGGAGCCGAGACCTTCAGCCGAATTCTCGACTGGGAAGATCGCGCGACCTGCGTCCTGTTTGGCGACGGCGCCGGGGCGCTGGTGCTCGGCACCGAGGAAGGGAACCGCGGAATCCTTGCAACCCGGCTCCACGCCGACGGCCGCCACAGCGACCTGCTGTTCGTCGACGGCGGCCCGTCGACCACCGGAACCGTGGGCAAATTGCGGATGAAGGGCCGCGAGGTGTTCCGTCACGCGGTCATCAACCTGGCGGCAGTACTGACCGAAGTGCTCGACGCCGCGGGCCTTACCGCCGACGATATCGACTGGGTCGTTCCGCACCAGGCCAATGCGCGAATCCTCGATGCAACCGCAAGGAAGCTTGGCTTTTCGCGCGAGAAGTTCGTGGTCACCGTCGACCGCCACGCCAACACCTCCGCGGCCTCGGTTCCGCTGGCCCTCGACACCGCGATTCGCGATGGCCGAATCAAGCGCGGCGATCTGATCGTGCTGGAAGCGATGGGCGGCGGCTTTACTTGGGGGGCCGCTGCGCTCAGGTATTGATAAAGTTGGAATTTAAGGCAATTGTCGAATTGCCGACATGGCGAAATACCGTTACGAAGGCGTAATTGATAAACGGCGGGGCATGCCGTTGCACAGGCGGGAGAATTTCATGGCCGATCTTGGTATCGCGCGGATCACTAACGACGCTGATGCCAACGGCACGCTGACCCGCGCCGACCTGGCCGATGTCGTGCATCGCCGTCTTGGCCTGTCCCGCGCCGAATCGGCCGGGGTCGTCGAACGCGTACTCCATCATTTGTGCCACGCGCTGTCGGACGGCAAGAACGTCAAATTGTCGGGTTTCGGGACCTTCATCCTGCGCGACAAGGGCCAGCGGGTCGGGCGCAATCCCAAGACCGGGGTCGAAGTGCCGATTGCTCCGCGGCGGGTGATGACTTTCCGCGCAAGCCAGATCATGCGCGACCAGATCGCGAAGGGCTAAGGCCCGGACCGCGGTGA
>JBDSSR010000133.1:0-3818 GCA_039928675.1 Sphingomicrobium sp.
ATCACCCGTTCGACGGGTAACAGTTCGCTCGACTCGGCGACCTGCAGCGTCATTCGGCGTCGCGCCAAATATGTTCCGGCAAGGGACAGCAATGGTCAGCCGACTTCGGATACGATTCAAACGCCGCCGATAACCTGGCGTCTCGAAGGTTGTCCTCGCTTGCGGCTTCGGCGGCGCTTCGCAACGCGCCGCTCAAGGTCATCCGGATCGGAGTTCATCCGCCCGACATCCGCCATCCGCGGCTGGTCGCAAGTATCGGCAAGACGTTCCGGGCAGCGCTCCGCTCACGCCGGCCCGGACGCTATCGCGAGCTGATGGGTTAGCGGACCACCGAACCGAGCCTGCGGCGCGAGCGCCAAAATTCGATCGCTGCATCGGCCTGCAACGGCCTGGCGAAGTAAAAACCCTGTCCGCTGGCACAGCCCAATGCAGCAAGGGTGGTTGCAAGCTCGACGGTTTCTACGCCTTCTGCGGTGGTCGACATGCCAAGCGCTTCGGCCAGGCCAAGGACCGCGCGGACGATCGCGACCGAGTCGGGATCGACCATCATTCCCGAAACGAAGCTCTTGTCGATCTTGAGGATGTCGATCGGCAGGCGCTGGAGATAGGCCAGGCTGGAGTATCCGGTTCCAAAATCATCGAGCGCGACCGTCGCGTCGAGCGCTTTTAGGGAGTCGAACACGCGGGTTGCCCGCGCCGGGTCCTGGACGATCGAGCTTTCGGTCAGTTCGAGCGTCAGGCGGTTGCCGCCGAGCGCGTGCGATTTCAATGCGTCCGCGACCATTCCGGCGACGTCGTCGCGCGCCACCTGGATCGCCGACATGTTGACCGCGACATAAAGCGGAAGCGGCGCTCCGGCCTGCTTGTCCCAGCCGGCGAGCGTGCCCAGCGCGCTGTCCATCGCCCAGCGCCCAAGCTCGAGGATCAGGCCCGATTCCTCGGCGACGGGGATGAATTCGGACGGGCTGATCTCGCCGCGCTCGGCATGGGTCCAGCGAGCAAGCGCCTCGAACCCGGAGACTTCTCCCGACTGGAGATTGATCAGCGGTTGGTAGTTTAGCGTCAGCTCGCCCCGGTCGAGTGCCCGGCGAAGCTCGGTTTCGATCGAAAAGCGCCGTCGCGCCTCGATCGCCTGTCCCGGCTCATAAACCTGCGGCCGCCCGGCAAGCTTTGCCTGCTTGACCGCGAACTGGGCGTTGCGAAACAATTCCTCGGGGTCCTGCCCGGCGTGCATCATGGCCAAGCCGATGGCGCATTCGACTCGAATTTCGAGCTCCGACAGCTTGAACGGAGCAGTCATGACCTGCTGGATGCGCTCGGCCGCGTTCAATGCGTCCTCGACCCCGCGGCGCAGCGACACGAGAATTCCGAATTCGTTGCCGCCGGTCCGCGCAAGCACGTCGCCGGCGCGAAGCGCAAGGATCAGGCGCCTTGCAAAGGTGATCAGCAATTCGTCGCCGGCAAGGCTGCCGATGCTTTCGTTGATTCGTGAAAAGCGAAGCATGTCGACGACCAGCACGGCGTGATCGACATCGCTCGCCTGTGGCCCCCTGCCGATATGTTCCACAGCTTCGGTAAAGCCCAAGCGGTTGGGCAGGCCGGTCAGGCTGTCGCGAAGCATTTCCGCCCGAAGCGCGCGTTCCGACTGAACCTCGCCGGTCCGGTCGACGACGCTCAACAGGCAGCGCAACTGCGCGTCGCCGCTGTTCGGCAAGGGTGCAAGCTTCATCCGGAAATAGCGCGAGGTGACGCCTTCGCCGTCGTTGAAATCCGCGTCTCCTCCCGGCTGTTCGCCGTCGAAGAAGGCGTGGAGCAGTTCGGCGATTGGCCCGCGCTTGAGGCATTGCGCGTCGTTCCAGTCCAGGGTGCTGCCGCGCGACTGATCGACGACGTTGGCAAAGCGGCTGTTGCTGGCGGTGATGTGAAGTACGCCGCTGTCGTCGCGAACAACAACCGCGGCGGCAATCGGCAAGGCATCGAGCAAGCCGCTGCCGTCCGCCGGAACAAGGTGCGGTTTGACGACGATTCTTCGCGTCCCAGGCTCGCGCTCGGTGGCGAGCGGGCGGGGTACTGCAGCCTGCATGGCCACAGCTATGCCGCCAAGGGGTTAATTCCGGGTATCTATCGACCTTTAGCGGGCCGGGTTAACCGGGTTTAGCTAATCTCGATGAAACGATTGGTTCGCGGAAAGCCGACCGGCGGCATGCGCCCTGCAGCGCCACGCGCCGCGCGCCATGCGCCAAGGTCGGTCTCGGTCCTCACCCGCCCGCTGTCGCCGCCCAGCGGCCAGCTCAGTCCTGCGGAAAAGACAAAGGCGATGGCGTCGCTCAAACCGCCGTCGCGATAGCGCTGCAGCGTCACCCCCTGCCCGCGCCCGAGTTCGGGCAGTTCGGCAAGCGCGAACACCACCATCTTGCGGTTTTCGCCGACCACCGCGACGCTGTCTGCGTTTTCGGGGATGCGCCGTGCGACCGCGACCCGAGAGCCCGGCCGGACGTTGACCAGCTGCTTGCCCTTGCGGGTTTCGGCAAGAATTGCCTCGCTGGTCGCGACAAAGCCCTTGCCGTCGCTCGAGGCGAGGAGGACCTTCATATCCGCGCGGACCGCAAGCAGCTGGACGATGTCCACTTCGGCCTCGAGGTCGATGAGAAGCCGGACCGGCTCGCCAAAGCCGCGCGCGCTGGGCAGTTTGTCGGCGGCCAGCGTGTAAGCCCTGCCGTTCGACGCGAATAGCGCCAGGCGATCGGTGGTCTGGGCATGGAAATGGATGAACGGTCCGTCGCTTTCGCGCCATTTGAGGTCGGCGACCTGGTCGAGCGCGAGGTGGCCCTTCATCGCCCGGATCCAGCCGCGCTGCGAAAGAATGACGGTGATCGGCTCCTTTTCGATCATTGCCGACCAGTCGATCTCGCGTGTCGCAGCGGCTTCCTGAAGACTGGTCCGCCGCTCGTCGCCGAACCTGGCCCGAACCTTGCGGAGGTCCGCCTTGAGCCTCCGCCACTGCAGGTTTTCGTCGCCGACCAGCGCGGTGAGATCGAGGCGCTCCTTGCCCAGCGCCGCGCGCTCGCGGCCAATCTCCATCTCCTCGAGCTTTCGAAGCGAGCGCAAGCGCAAGTTGAGGATTGCCTCGGCCTGCCGGTCGGACAGCGCGAATTCCTCGATCAGCGCGGGCTTGGGCTCGTCCTTGGTGCGGATGATCTCGATTACCCGGTCGAGATTGAGGAACGCGACCAGGAACCCGTCGAGCAGTTCGAGCCGGTCGTCGATCTTGACGATCCGCACCTGGCTTTTGCGAACCAGCACCTCCTTGTGGAAGGCAAGCCAGGCAAGCAGGCATTCCTTGAGGCTCATCACTCCGGGGGTGCGGGTGGCGTCGAGCACGTTCAAATTGAGCGGGAAGCGCACTTCCAGGTCGGTCAGGCGGTAAAGGCTTTCGAGCAAGAGGTCGGGGTCGACCGTCCGCGCCCTCGGCTCAAGCAATAGCCGGACGTCCGCCTCGCTCTCGTCGCGCACGTCGGCGAGGATCGGCAGCTTTTTCTGGGCGATCAGCTCGGCGATCTGTTCGATCAGCCTGCCTTTCTGGACCCCGTACGGAATTTCGGTGACCAGCAAGTGCCAGCCGCCGCCCTTTTCGCGTTCGACCGAAATTCGCGCGCGGAGGCGGAAACCGCCACGGCCGCTGACGTAGGCGCGAAGGATCGTCTCCTTGTCGTCGACGAGGATCCCGCCCGTGGGAAAATCGGGTCCCTTGACGATCTCCATCAGTTCGCGGTCGTCGACCCGCTTGCGCTCGATCAACAAAAGCGCGGCGTCGATCA
>JBDSSR010000134.1:0-4420 GCA_039928675.1 Sphingomicrobium sp.
GGTCGGCTGGCGCTTTGTAACGCATTTGAGATCATCGCGGGCGACGTGCCCGTTGTCGCGGTCCTGGACGAGGATCCCGCCGGCGATGATCGCCATCGTCTGCCCTCCGCGCTTCGGATCGAGTAGCTCCCCGGTCAGCAGCAGTCGAAGGTTCTTCTTGGCCGCAAAGATCGCCTTTGCCTCGTCATCGGCGTCCGGCGCGACGACGACCTCGGTGAAGATCCTGGTGATTGCGGCGGCGGTCGCAGCATCGAGCGGCCGGTTGGTGGCGACGATCCCGCCGAACGCCGACACGCTGTCGCAGGCAAGGGCCGAGTCCCATGCTTCGACCAGAGTCTCGCGGGTTGCAACGCCGCAGGGGTTGGCGTGCTTGACGATGACCACGGTCGGCCCGGCGTCGCGAAATTCGCTGACCAGTTCGAGCGCTGCACTAGCGTCGTTGAGGTTGTTGTAGCTGAGCTCCTTGCCCTGCACCCGCCGGGCAGCCGCGAGGCCGGAGGCGGCTGTGCCATCGGGAATGTAGAGCGCTGCGCCCTGGTGGGGATTTTCACCGTAGCGAAGCTCCAGCGAAAGCGTGCTGGACAGAGTTGAGCGGGGGGCAAAGCGCTGGCCCAGATCGCGCAGTGCGAACCACTGGGCAATCTGCCCATCATAGGATGCGGTCAATGCGAACGCCTTGGCCGCCATTCGCCGGCGAAATTCGAAGCTCGTCGAACCGCCGTTGGCATCGAGCTCGGCAAGCAGCTCGTCGTAGTCGGCGGGGTCGGTGATGATCGCAACGAAAGCGTGGTTCTTGGCCGCCGAGCGAACCATCGAGGGGCCGCCGATGTCGATATTCTCGACGATCGTTTCGCGATCGGCACCGCGCGCGACGGTCTGGGCAAACGGATAGAGGTTGACGACGACGAGATCGATCGGCGCGATGTCGTGGGCCGCCATTGCCGCGGAATGATCGGGATTGTCGCGAACCGCGAGCAGCCCGCCGTGGACCTTTGGATGGAGCGTCTTGACCCGGCCGTCCATCATCTCGGGGAAACCTGTAAAGTCACTGATGTCGAGCGGCGAGGCGCCATGTGCCCGAAGTTCGGCCGCCGTTCCGCCGGTCGAGACGATATCGACCCCGTGGGCAGCAAGGCCTGTTGCAAGCGCATCCAGCCCGGTCTTGTCGGAAAGCGAAATGAGAGCCCGTTTAACCGGGACCAGGTCGATCATCGTGATCCTTTGCTTTTGCCTTAGCTGGCGCGGCGGAACTGCCAGCCGATTTCGCCGCCCAATGCCGAAACTTCGCCCACGATTGCAAGCTGGATGACGCGGTGCGGCCGCCCGCCGCCGTCGATCCACAGGCTGTCCTCGATCGTCAGATTGGCGCCGCGGCAACGGAAGTTCCACGGCGGCGCCGACTTTGAACGGAGGATCGCCCCCATCCCGTCGGCGGTGAGCGTCGCTTCGATTCCCGGTGCCAGGTGGAAGCGCACGGCATAGGGAACCGATTCGCGAATCTTCTTGCGGCCCTTGGCGATCAACTGGTCGGAGCCCCGCACTTCCTTCCCGTCATTGCCGAGCATCACGCTGCGTTTGTGAACCATGCCGAAGGGCCGAACATAGCCATCGTGCGAGGCGATCAGGCGGCTGGAATCATTATCCTCGCTGCGGTCGATCGAGACGTCCTCGACCCCGCGCCCGAGCGACCCGTCGGGCTGGATATTGGTTGAATTGGTGTCGGCCAGCGTCAGCGTGCTGAACGCCGCGGTGGTTCGAAGGCCGGCAACCAGGCCGTCCGACAGCTCGGTTGGAAGCGGGCCCGGACCGCCGCAATTGACGACCAGGCGCTGGTTCCCGTCCGACAGTTCAAATGCGAGGGTCGAGGCCGAGCCGTGGCTTGCCGCCCTGGTCGTCGGCGGCGGCGCTGCGTCGAGCACCAGCACGGTGCCAAGCGCGGTCAGGCGCTGGTAGCCCCAGCCCCGCGCCTGGCGAAGCGGGCGAGCGCGGATTCCGCAGCCTTCGATCAGTGCCGCGAGACGGGCCGGGTCGTCGGGATTGCAGCCTTGCCAGCTCGATAGCGCGCCGTCGCCCATGGCTAAACCGTGGAGCGCCGCGAGCGATGCGGTGGCGCCGGCTTCGATGCCGTCGGGAACGGTCTGCTTGGCTGCCTGGTAACAGGCGCGCAGCAGCCCGAGCCGGTCGACCAGAAGGATCTGTTCGAAGGGCGAGCGCGTGACCAGTCCGCCATCGTCAAACTGGGCCGCGGCAAGCGCCCGCGCAAGCCCGGCCTCGCCGCGGGCGACCCGGGTCACTCCGCCCTGGATGAGCAGGCCGGCGGCGACAACCCCGCACCAGGCGGTCACTCGGGGCAGTCCGGGAGGCGCCTTGTCGGCGTGCGAATCGAGATGCCGGGCCCCGCGCGCAAGGGTGTTGAGCAAGGCGGTCCGGTAGCCGGTATCGGCGCTCGACAGGATATAGGGCGCATAGGCCGACCAGAAGAGCATCCGTTCGCCCCAAAGTTCGGGCGCCCAGGAATCCTCGATCCGGGCGCCATGGGCGAGCAGCCAGCGCCCGACGATGGCTTCGGCAAGTCGCGCGCCCTTCTCGCGCGAGGCCGCCGCGGCGAGGTCGCGAAGCCAGGAAAACCCTTGAAGCCGGGCAGCCAGCGGGCCGATCGCGCCAACCTTTGCAAAGTCGAGGTCGGCGAGTTCGAGCGTCTCAGACCCGACCCGGAAATGCCCCGCGAGGAGCGCGTCGCCGCGCTGCCGATCGCCGTGGACATGATCGCGCGGAACGGCCGCCAGCTTGAGCGGCTGGCGCGAGCGTTTCAGTCGTGAAAGAAGCGAGCCACGCGCAAGCTTGCGAACGATCTCACGCTCGGCGGCCGAGCCCTTGCTGCTCATTCGCCACGCAAGGCCTGGATATTGGCGGCATAATGATCCGGGCCGCCGCGAAACGCGGCAGTCCCGGCGACCAATATGTTCGCGCCGGCGGCTATGGCCTGCGGCGCAATTTCGGAATCGATCCCGCCGTCGACCTCGATCAGCACATCGAGCGATTCTTTTGCAATGCGATTGGCGATCGCTTCGATCTTGCGCAGCTGACTGGCGATGAACTTCTGGCCGCCGAACCCCGGATTGACGCTCATCACCAGGACCAGATCAATGTCTTCAAGGACGTAATCGAGCGCCTTGGCCGGGGTCGCCGGGTTGAGCGACACGCCGGCCTTCTTGCCCAGCGATTTGATCCGCTGAATGGTGCGATGGAGATGCGGCCCGGCTTCTGGGTGGACAGTGATGATGTCGGCCCCGGCATCGGCAAAGGCATCGAGGAACAGGTCCACCGGGGAAATCATCAAATGGACGTCGAACGGCTTTGCACTGTGCGGGCGAAGCGCCTTCACCACCCCCGGCCCGATCGTCAGATTGGGGACGAAATGGCCGTCCATGACGTCGACGTGGATCCAGTCGGCACCAGCCTGGTCGATCGCCCGCACCTCTTCCCCCAGGCGGGCGAAGTCGGCCGACAGGATCGACGGGGAAATGAGCGTATGCGAGGGCCGCTGGTCCATCGGGCCGATTAGCCGCGATTACGCCTTGCGGACAAGCCGTGCGATGAAGAAGCCGTCGAGGCCGCCAGCCTGCTCCAGCATTCCAGGAAGGATTCTGAACCAGCCTTCGCCCGACGCCGCAGCGAAGTCGGGCAATGGCCCGGGACCGATCGAGAAGCCCGAGCTTGAACCAAGAAAATCGCGGATCACGGCTTCGCCTTCCTCGGGCTCGAGCGAACAGACCGAATAGACGAGGGTTCCGCCGGGCTTGAGCCACTGTGCCGCGCGGGCCAGCAGGCGCGACTGTAGCGCGGCCTGTTCGGCAATCAGCTGGCGCCTTGCTCGGTAGAGAACTTCGGGATGACGGCGGAAGGTCCCGGTTGCCGAGCAGGGTGCGTCGAGCAGGATAGCATCGGCGGGCTCGACTGGCGCCCAATCGAGGAGGTCGGCGTGAACCAGCCGCGCGCTAAGGTGGGTCCGAGCGAGGTTCTGGCCAAGTCGTTCAAGACGACTAGCCGATGCATCGAGCGCCATGACGTCATGGCCGGCGGCGGCCAGCTGCATCGTCTTGCCCCCCGGAGCAGCGCACAGATCGAGCACCGATCGTGCCTCGGCCGGGATCAGCCGCGCGGGGAGCGAGGCGGCGAGATCCTGGACCCACCAGCGCCCTTCCCCGAATCCGGGCAGCGCGGTTACCGAACCGCCCTCAAGGCGGACGTGCCGGGGCGCCAGCGAAATGCCGTCATAGGCCTCGGCAGCCGAATCGTCGGCGAAGCTCAGGTCGAGCGGTGGGCGGTGCGCGATCTGCCGCCGCGCCGCCGCCACGACATCTTCGCCCCACGCTTCGGCCCAGCGCTGTTCGACATCGTCGGCAAGGCGCGGCGCATC
>JBDSSR010000135.1:0-16744 GCA_039928675.1 Sphingomicrobium sp.
GGGCCTTGGTCTGAACGCACCAGCCGTCGGGCGTTTCACGCACGGTTCCCGGCGCGAGCTGCTCACTTTGGTCGGCAAAGGCCACCGTACCGCCGCCATAATCGATTGCGATCCTGTGCTTTTCGGAGAATGCCCAGCCGCTCGCGCGCTTCGCGCCAAGATCGATTTTGACCGGCACGTCCAGCGTAGTCAGAAAGTCGCCTAAGACGACACAGGTGCCCTCCGGCGTGTTGTACGCGCGGACTCCGTCGCCCAGCCGCAGCTGGCGAATACTGACGTCAAGAAGGAACTGATCATCCGGATCCGCTGTCCAGGCGGGGGCCTGAACCGGCGGAGCGGAGGCGTCGAGCGTCCCCGCGCCGCCCCACAGGGCAAGCAGCAAGGTCGCTTGGCGCAGCCAATGACCGCGACCGAACACGATGATTCTACCCGGTTACCCGCCGACCTTAGCGCAGCACCGCCGAAGTTTCGGCAATGACGTGCGAACCGTCGTCGTAAGTCTCGAGATACTGGACCGTGACCGGGCCAGTGACGGCCGACTTGAATGCAGGATTGAGCGACAGCTCGACTCGGCGCTTGCCGATCTCGGTATAGACGGCAACCGCGCGCTGCACCGCGACCGGCTCCTTGACGCCGGGCTTGAGTACCCGAACTTCGCCGAAGGTCGACCGTTCGCCTGTCCGGCTAAGCTCGAGCGACACCACCCGGGCTCCATCCTTCTCGTCGAGATGGACGTCGCTGATCCCGGCGGCAGCGCTGAGGTTGCCGAGACGGACGATGACCGGAATGGTCACGCCGTAAACCGGGGTCAGCTGGAAACGGACGCCCTTGACCGGCTCGCTGGTGACCGGGGCGACCGGATTGGCCGGCGGAATTGCGCGAAACAGCAAATGGATTCGATATTCGCCGTCGGCGAGCCCCTGCGGCGGGCGCGCTGCAATGCGGATAGACTGCGGCTCGTGCGGGGCGAGCGTCACGCGGCGCGGGGCATAGACGATCATGTCCTCTGCGGCCTTGTCGGCGGCGGTTGGCGCAGCGACGTCGGCCAGGCCGCCATCCTCGGTCATGCGCCGAAATTCGACCGAGACGCGATAGGTCGCCGGCTCTTCGCCTATATTGTTGAGGATGACTTCGGCGCCCTTGCGACCGTCGAGCACGATGCGGGTCGGCGCGACCAGCAGGTCGCCCACTCCGGCCAGGGCCGGCGAAGTCGGCAGCAGCAGCGCTGCTGCGAGGCATGCGGCCGCAAGCGGCCCTTTCAAACTCGTCATCCTGGCGATCCCCACTTGGCTCCGACCGGAGCGATCGCCGCAATATTTGATCCAAAATGGTTTATATTCGGTCAACCATAGTTGCAAAGCTCGCGGTAAACGGCGGCCCAGCCTCAAAATCCGATCAATAATCGACCGTTACGTTGAACGTCCCGCGGTACACGCCGCCCACTGTGGTCGATTGAACAATGATCGAGCCGCCGAGGGGGAAGGTAATTCCAGGAGCGCCCGATGAGGTCAGCACGACCGAGCCGGGGCTGTCGGTGACCAGCGTCAGGGTCCTGGTCGAATCGCTCTGGTTGATCAGGGTGACATTGGGCGCACTGATTCGCACCGTCATGTTGTTGGAGCCGGTGACGTTATACTTGGCGACTGAAGTCGCTCCGGTGCAGGTGACGTTGGCGTTGCTGCAGGTCAGCGCGCCGGTTCGAGACAGCGCGATCGTCGCTCCGCTCCAGCTGCCCGGTCCAAGGATGATGGTGCCAAGATCGAGGTTCTGGATCCATTTGAGGGTCAAGGGCTTGACCACGTTGGCATTGACCTGCGCGACCTGTGTCTCAGCTCCGGCGGGGCCAGCGGAAGCCAGCCCCAGCACGAACAGCAGGCCGCAAACGGGCCCTATCGGTCGGCGATTGCGCAAGTTCACGAATATCCTCGGCCACGAGCGGACTTGCTCAGGATCAGCGATTAGTCCGGAATGGTTGATATTTTCTCAACCATGTTGGGGCGCGGTGCCGGATGGCGGAGTCCAAAGAAAAAGGGCCGCCGTTGCCGGCAGCCCTTTCCCAATCGTTCTGGTCGAAAGACTTACTGATAGTCGGCGGTCACCGTCCAGGTGCCCGAATAGACGCCTTCCGGGGTTGCCGAACCGACGTTGATCGAGCCGCCAAGAGCGACATCGACACCGGTCGTGCTGCCGCTTGCGCCCAGATTGACCGACTGGCTCGTCGAGCTCGGAGTGACTGCAAGCGTGCTCGGTCCGGTCAGGTTGAACGCCGGCGAGCTGACAGTCACCAGGGCGTTGTCGTTGCCGGCAAGGTGGAAGCTGGCCGCGGTCGGCGAGCCCGAGCAAACGAGGTTGGTGCCGCCACCGCAAGTCACGGCTCCAGCGGTGCTGACAGTCACGGCTTCAGCCGCAAAGCTGGCACCCGAAATCACGATCACTCCGAAGTCCAGGTTCTGGGTCTTCGCAATGGTCAACGGGTGGTAGATCTTGGCCGTTGCAGTCGCCTGAGCCGACGGGCTCGTGGCGGCCTGGGCAGCCGTGCTAGTCAATTCCAGCAGCGCGACGGCGCCGGCAGTTCCGAGAAACTTCTTCATCTTGATAACCCCACTACTGGTTGCACTGCGGCTGTCCGAGCACTGCCGGTCATCCGTGCCGTCGCTATTAACCGTGGCCGCTTACGGCTTCCCTCAAGGGCATGGTTAAAGCCGCGTTAGTTTTTGCACCGAACCGGACCCGTCGTCGGAAGAGCATGGAAAGTCGCTCTACCGAAAAAGGTTCATTGATATTCAACCGTAATCGGAAGCTGGCCGCGATAGGCGCCATCCGAGTCACCGGTGATTTGCACTCGGCCGCCGAATCGGAAGCTGAGGTTGCCGGCGGAATCGAGGCGTGGAAGCGACGGCAGATCGCTGGCCACCTCATCGAACCGGATCCGCCCGCCGCCGAGTGAGAACAGGTCGATCTGGCGCGGCAGATCGATTCGCACTGTCCGGCCGGGCTGGCCGTGGACCCGTGCGGTGCCGACCATTGCACGCGAACCGATGTCGCCGACCGAACCTTGCGCAAGGTGCGAGCCATCCGGGCGGATCACGGCTGTCCCGTCGCCTGCTCCGAACAGCACCAGCCGGTCGAAGTCGATGCTGGTCTGGATTTCCAGTGCCACGTCGTCGGCGGCATCGGACTGGGCCGGAGCGGTGGTCGGCCGACCGCACAGGCGGCATTGACCGCCCGCCGGCCAGGGAGTGGCGGCGACCATGGCCAAAGCCGAAAGCAGCAGGGCGCGAGATGCAAAATAGCCCATTGAGGACTGCGCTAGCCGCGCGGTTGCTAAAACGAGGTTAATGACGAGCTAACCTTTTGCGCTGATGGCCGGACACCTCGCCTATTGTCGTCCGGCGCGGAGCTTTTATACCAGCCGGGAATGCCCGCTCGTCCCCAGCACGCCGCCTTTGGAGGGCGCTCGACTTCATGAGGATCGTGAAGGGACTGGCCTATGCCGGCCTGCTTGGCGTCCTTGCGCTGATTGTCGCGGTCGCCGTCGCCACGGCCTATCTGCCAAGCTACGGCGAGCTGACCAAGCGCAGCGACCTTGGCCAGATGATCCGGGTTCGCGCCGCCAATGGCCAGGTTTTGGTTTCGCTTGGCCCAAGCTTTGGCAAATGGCTGTCGTACGACGAGATCCCGCCGGAAATGCGCGCGGCGATGATTTCAACCGAAGATCGGCGGTTCCGAAGCCACATCGGCGTCGATCCGCTCGGAATTGGCCGGGCGATCGTGTCCGCGGTCACCAAGGGCCATCGAGTCAGCGCGACCTCGACCATCACCCAGCAGCTCGCACGCAACATCTTCCTCACCAACAACCGCAATTTCGGCCGCAAGATCAAGGAAGCGATCCTGGCGCTCGCGCTCGAACGCAAGTTCGGCAAGGATCAGATCCTCGAACTCTATCTCAACCGGGTCTATTTCGGCGGTGGTGCCTATGGCATCGATGCCGCCTCGCGGCGATTTTTCGGCCATGGTGCCGACCAATTGAGCCTTGGCGAGGCATCGATCATCGCCGGACTGGTCAAGGCGCCTTCAAACTATTCGCCGTCCGCCGACGTGCAAGCTGCGCGAGCGCGCTCGGAGGTGGTGCTCAACACGATGGCGCGCAATGGTTTCATCAGCGAAGCGGATGCCGCGGCCGCGAATCCGGCGGAAGTCCGGATCCAGCAAAGCAGCAATCAGAGCAGCGTGCGCTACTTCACCGACTGGGCGCTGCCGCAGCTCGACACACTGATCGACGAGACCTCCGACCCGATCGACGTGTGGACAACGCTAGATCCGGCACTGCAGGTGGCCGCCGACGGAGCACTTCGGAGCAATGCGCCGAAGGGCGTTCAAGGGGCGCTGGTCGCGATCGATCGCGACGGCGCGGTCCGGGCGATGGTCGGCGGTCGCGACTATGTGAACTCGATCTACAATCGCGCCACCCAGGCCGAGCGTCAGCCCGGTTCGGCATTCAAGCTGTTCGTCTATCTGACCGCGCTTGAATCTGGAATGAAACCGACCGACACGATCGTCGACGAACCGGTGAACATCGATGGCTGGAAACCGCGCAACTCAAGTCGCACCAACCTTGGCCCGGTCACTCTGCGCGAGGCCTTCTCGCGGTCGATCAACACGATCAGCGCGAAAATCGGCGCACAGGTCGGATTCGGCACCATCGCCGACATGGCCCGGCGGTTCGGGATCAGCACGCCGATTTCGACCTATCCGTCGATGGTCCTGGGGTCGAGCGACGTGCGCTTGATCGACATGACCCGCGCCTTCGCCTCGGTTGCAAGCAAGGGCATTGCCGTCGCCCCTTATGCAATCCGCAAGGTGGTCACTGCCGACGGTCGCCAGCTTTACCAGCATGAGGCCACCGGCGACCGGGTGCTGGTCGCTCCGTGGGTCGCTGCGGAAATGACCGACCTGCTCCAGTCCGCGGTTTTGAGCGGGACCGGCCGGGCAGCGCAGATCGGACGCCCGGTTGCCGGCAAGACCGGGACCACGACCTCCAACAAGGATGGATGGTTCGTCGGCTTTTCGAGCGGCCTCACCACCGGAGTATGGATGGGCCGGGACGACGCGCGCCCGATTGCCGGCCTTCAGGGAGGGACGGCCCCGGCCCGTGCCTTCCACGATTTCATGGTCGTCGCGGTAGCCTCTCGGCCAGTCGAGCAGTTCGACACCCAGGTTCCAACCCCCGACTGGCAGCTGACGCCCGAGGAGGAAGTCTACGGCGACTCGGCGATCGACGGGAGTATCGGCACGCCGATGGTCGATGAAAACGGAATGCCCGTCGGCATGCCTCCGTCGGACTCCGGCAACTTTCAGCCGCAGCCCGCGAACCGCCGCGATAGCTACGGTGATCCGACACAGCAGGAACTCGACCAGGCTTTCCCGCCGCAACAGCGCCAGCCCCAGCAACAACCGCAGCAACAGCAGCGCCCCAACGCCTATCCCGCGCCCCGCCAGCCCCAACCCCAGCCGGTTTCAGCTCCGCCCGACCCTTCGCAGCCCGGGGCCTAAACGCCGCAAGCTTCCCCTGGCGCTGGCCAATCCCGGGCCGAACAGCTGCGCTTCAAGGGCCTTGAAGGCCGCCCCATGATCGAGGTGGCGGAGGTGCGCCACTTCATGCGCGACTACGTAACGCCGGACTTCGGGCGGAGCGAGGATCAGGCGCCAGCTTAACCGGATTCGACCCTCGGAGTTGCAACTTCCCCACCGGCTTGAAGCGTCGCCGACCTGGATCGATCGGGACGTGACTCCGGCCGCCGCCGAATATTCGGCGACCTCGGCGGACATCGTTTCAAGCGCCCGCTTCTTCAGGAACAGCGCTATTCGCCGCGCCAGCCCCTGCGCGGGGCCGCCGCAGCGCAGCTCGCCGTCGGCCAGCCGTGGACTGCGCGGTTCAGTCTCGTCCCAGACAATTCGAACTTCGACGCCTTCGAGCGGGAACACGGCGCCGGGCGCAAATGGAATGACCGGTTCGATTCCCGCCAGTTGGGCGGCAATCCAGTCGCGCTGATCCAGGGCCCAGGCCAGCGCTGCGCGGCGGCTGGTCCGCCACGGACAGGTCAGCTTGAGCACTCCGCTGGCGTCGTCCAACCTGAGGCGCATCCGCCGGGCGGTGCGCATCGGGCGGATGACGAGAGGCAGCGGAAGCGCTGCTTCGAGCGACGCTTCAGAGCGCGCGGTCGACCACATGATATTCAAGCTCGCCGGCATCATCCTCGCTGACGGTCCAGCCGCGGGTCGACTGGCCTGCCTCGTGCACCGTTTCCCGACTTCCGCTAATCAGATAGTGCCACTCGCGCAGCGGCTCCCCGGCGGCGCGGAGCCGGTAGGCGCAGGTCTCGGGCAGCCAGTCGAGCGCGCCGAGGTTCCGTCGGTCCAGCGTTACGCAATCGGCGACCAGCTTCTTGCGGCTGGAATATTCGAGACAGCGGCCATTGCGCCGGTCGAGCAGCTTGCATGCGACGTTGGTCGCATAGAGTTCTCCGCTGTCCTCGTCCTCGAGCTTGTGGACGCAGCAGCGGCCGCAGCCGTCGCACAGTGCTTCCCATTGTCCGCGATCGAGCGAGGTCAGGGGCTGTTCCCAAAATGGTCGTCGGTTGGCCATGACAAGCCCCGCATTGCTCTGCTACGCCGGCGCAATCAAGTCGGGTGGAAAAGTGAAGGTCGTGAGACAGGCAAAGTTGGCAATCGCCGCCGTGCTGGTGGCAACCGCGATTCCCGGACCGATCGGCGCACAGGTCGCGCACGCCGGCTCGGACCTGGTCGAAGCCGTGCGCAAGGGTGACGGAGGCAAGGCCGCAGGGCTGCTCGAGAACAGTCCGGCCGGGCTGGTCAATTCGCGGGGCGAAGACGGCGATACCGCGTTGATCGTCGCTATCCGCCGGCGTGACGAAGACTTCACGGGCTTTCTTCTAAACAAGGGCGCTGACCCAAACGCGCCTGGCAAAAATGGGGAAACGCCGCTGATCGCGGCTTCCAGGCTCGGCTCCGACACCGCGGTCGAATGGCTGCTCCAAACCGGCGCGAAGGTCGATGGCACCAACCGTTCGGGCGAAACGTCCCTGATCGTCGCTGTGGAGACTCACCAGGCGGTGATCGTCCGCCGCTTGCTCGAGGCCGGGGCGGATCCCGACAAGGCCGACCACGCCCAGGGATTTTCCGCTCGCGAATATGCGACGCGCGACCCGCGCAGCCGCGACATCCTCAAGCTCATCACCAACGCAAAGCCCAAACGCTAGGTCGCGTCGCCGAGCGATGGATCGAGCTGGGCAGACAAACGCCGCGCGGCGCGACGAGCGAAACGAAGTATTTCCGCCCTGCGCCTGGCGGGAGCAAGCGGCCGGCAGGCCGGCTCTCGAATGACCGCGGCATCGTAACGGTCCGCGACGATCAGCCCGGCGTCGCCCGGCAAATAGCGCTCTTCGTCGAGGATGTGGGCGAGGTGGGGGGGCACTGCCCAATAAAAGCAGTCGCAATAATCGAGATAGTCGCGCCATTTGGAGTCACCGATCAGGTCGGCCTTGGCAACCTTGATCTCGACGATCGTCAGCCCACCTTTGGCATCGATTGCCATCAAATCGGCGCGGCGCCCGTTCGGAAGTGGCATTTCGCACACCGCAAACAGGTCCTGGCGGCAAAGCAGGCGGGTTACGCCGCGGGCAATTTCCGAAGCAATCGGCGGAGCGTCAGCGAAGCAAGGCGGCTCTTCAAAGCGAAGCGAATCGGGGGCGGTGCTCACCCCACGCCATTAGAACAAACCGGGACCCAAAGAAACGGTCAGCGATAGAAGATGTGATTGCCGATCGCGGCGACGCGCTTCAGTCCCCAGCCCGGTGAAACCCGACGCGCGTGAAAGAACAGGGCATTGCCGACCGACGATTCCTGAAGGCGCTGATCGACGATCCGGGCGATCGCCACTGCGGTCTGCCACGGCCGGCTGGAACGGCCGACGGTAGGGAGTGCGTGGCCGTGGACGAACGAGAATTGGCCCGGCTGGAGAAGTACTCCGCAATAGGTCGAAGGAAAGCGACCACGGCTCTTGGCACGATTTGCAATGACCTTGCCGACGGCGAGCTGGCCGGCAAGCGGTTCGCCCTTGGATTCGAAGTAGATCCCGATTGCGAGGCATTCGAGCTCACGCCCACCGGCCTCGGTTGCACGAAGCTGCGCAACCATTGCACCAAGGTCGCCGCGCGCGGCTGCGGGCGGCGGAGTGTCGGGAACATCCATGGACAGTGGTCCGGCAAGCGGATTTGCCGGCTGAGGAATCGCAAGTGTCGGCTTGCCATTGGGATCGATCAATTCTGGAATCGAGACAGTCGCCAGAGTCGCATTGGCCAAGGTCGCATTCGCCAAAGTCGCCTTACCCAGAGTCGCCTTGGCGACCGCGACCATCGTCTCGCTGGAAGGTCCTGCTTTAGCAGGTGCAATAATCATTACGGTGAGCGAGGCACACAGGGCCAACGCCGTACGAAAAGATGCCAACATTAATGCCGTTAACTATGCGGTGAACCGCCAAAACAAAAACGCACAATTACTTGCGAATACTTCCGCTTGCGTCTGCGATGGTTCCCCGTCTCGCGTGGCATTCCAGAAAATGACTGGAAATGCCCCCCGCTCTTGTTGTTGTTCGGCATTTCCGACGCGTTGCGTGCAAGGTCAAGCCGAAGCGATCGTTTCAGCGACGAACCGTTCCGGGTCCGCGATATCCAGTTCGATTGCCCAGAAATTTTCGTCGAAGCGTGCACGTTTGGCGAGGAAATCAGATATTTGCATGGAACCAACCGATTCGGCCGGTCCCGTTGCTTGCCAGCGATACTCGCCATCGATGCCAAGCACGCGTTCGAGCGCGGCAACGTGGCGCCCCCTGCTCGCGACCAGGATGAGCACGGACCCGCGCTCCGGATCGCCCTTTTTGATCACTGTCGCAAATTCCCCGGCGCTGGCCGCGCGGCGCAGGATGCTTCCAACTTCAAGGTGCGCGGGAAGGCGGCTCACTCAGATTCGCAGCCGGGCTCAGGCAGCGTCACGCTCGTCGGAACTCATCAGCACCACGGCGAGCGCATCGCGGCTGCGCGCTCCGCGCATTTGCTCGAGCAAGGCGGCGTCGCGAGTCAGCCGGCTGACCGCGGCAAGGGCCTTCAAATGGTCGGCGCCGGCGTTGGGCGGAGACAGCAGAAGGAACACAAGATCGACCGGCCGCGCGTCGATTGCCTTGTAATCGATCGGTTCGCTGAGCCGTGCGAACAGTCCGTAAATTCCGCTCAGCCCTTCGATCTTGCCGTGGGGGATTGCAAATCCATGGCCAAAGCCGGTCGATCCCAACTGCTCGCGCTCGACCAGGCTGGCAAGAATCACCGAGGAACTGAGCTTGAGGCGCTGACCGGCCAGATTCGCAAGCTGCTGAAGCACGGCCCGCTTGTTCCCGCCGGGAAGCGAAATCTTGATTGCATCAAAATCGAGGAACTCGCTCAATGGCATCGTCAACTCATTGCGAATACGGGCCGGGACCGCCGGCACGGGGCACTGGATCGGCTCAGGCGGCGGGGGGTTCGACCCACCCGATATTTCCATCTTCGCGCCGATAGACCATGTTGAATTTTCCCGTGACGCTGTTCTCGAACATCAGTGCAGTGGTGTTTCTAAGGTCCATCAGCATGACCGCGTCGGACACGCTCGATCGCGGAATGTCGACCCGGGTTTCGGCAACGATCGCGGGGAAGGTTTCGCTGTCCTCGGCCGCCCGGGCGGCGAAGATCGTGTAGCCCGCGGTCTCGACGAAGGCTTCGGGCTGCCCCTCGGCGACCTTGTGATCCTTCAGCCGGTTGCTGTAGCGGCGAAGCTGCTTTTCAATGCGCTCGGCGGCTCCGTTCAAGGCCAATTCCGCCTCGCGCCCGCTGTGCGAGGCCTTGAGCACGACGCCATTGCTGACCGGCGCGATGATGTCGCAGGTATAATCATTGTTGGCCCCGCGTCCGAACGTGACGTTGGCGCCCACCGACCGGGCAAAATACTTCTCGATGATGTCACCGACCCGACGCTGCGCATGCTCGCGGAGGGATTCAGCGGTATCGACCTGGTGGCCCGCGACCCGAACGTCCATATCTCGATGCTCCTGCTGAAGGGCGGTCGCTTAGGACTGCCCAAAGCTCTGCGTCAACCTGCCCGGTCGTCGTTCGCGAACCGCGCCCACAGCGGACTGACCAACTGGGCAATAAACAACCGGTGCCGTTCAAGTTCCTCCGGAGCGGCGGTGTGCGGGGCCCGCGGCGGGCGTGGCGCGCGGATGGTCACTGGCCCCGAAGCGCTCGCTATCGCGACCGAACCGGCCTCCCCCACCAGGCCCAGTCCGATCTGGCGCCCGCCAGTCAGCTCGACATAGATCTGGGCGAGCAGCTGGGCGTCAAGCAGTGCCCCGTGCTTGACCCGGTGGCTGCGGTCGATCCCGAACCGCATGCACAAGGCGTCCAGGCTGTGCTTGGCTCCAGGATGGCGCGTTCGGGCCAGCGCAAGCGTATCGACCATCCGGCCAAGCGATATGCCTGTTCGTCCGCAATGTTGCAGCTCGTGGTTGAGAAAGCCGAAGTCGAAACTCGCATTGTGAGCGACCAGCGGCGAGTCCTCGATGAAGTCGAGAAGCGCGTCGACCCGTTCGGCAAAACGCGGCTTGTCCGACAGGAACACGGCCGACAGCCCGTGAACCGCCTCGGCTTCGAACGGCATTTCGCGGTCCGGGTTGAAATAGGCATGGAAGGTGCGGCCGGTTTCTATCCGGTTGAAGATTTCGACGCAGCCGATTTCGACCATGCGGTCGCCGGAAACCGGGCTCAGGCCGGTGGTTTCGGTGTCGAAGATAATCTCGCGCATAAGCGATTCTATCCGCTTCCGCCCAATCCGAGACAAGCGATTATCGCACCGACCTGCCGCTTGGTTGTGGATAGATCACCGCCGGTATCGATAACGAAATCGGCAGCGGCGCGCTGGTCGACGTCGGGCATCTGCCGGGCCAGAATCGAATCAAGCCGGGCGCGGGTCATCCCCGGCCGCTGGAGCACTCGTGCAGCCTGAATTTCGGCCGGTGCCGATACCACCACGACCGTGTCGAATTGCGATTGCGCGCCGGTTTCGAACAGCAGCGGAATCTCGAACAACAGCGCGGCAGCGCCGGAATTCTGCTTGATGAATAGCGCGCGTGCGGCCTTTACCGCCGGGTGAACGATCGCTTCCAGTGCGTCCAGCTCGGCTGGATCGTCGAGCACGATCCGGCGAAGTGCAGAGCGATCGAGGACGCCGTCGCTTAAGGCCTCGGGAAATCGCGCGCCGATCCGATCGACCAGTGAACCGCCCGGACCCTGCATCGAGCGGACTTCGGCATCGGCATCGAAGGTCGGGATACCAAATTGCGCAAACATGCCTGCAACGGTGGACTTGCCCATGCCGATAGTCCCGGTCAGGCCAATGCTGATCATGCGCCGATCAATCCGCGGTCGCGCAAGGCATTCAGCAGCGGCAACAGCGGCATCCCGAGCACGGTGAAATGGTCTCCGACGATCTGCTCGAACAATTGCACGCCGCGCGCCTCCAGCCGGAACACCCCGACGGTATAGCCGACGTGCGGCCATTCGGCGTCGAGATAGTCGGCGATGAATGCGTCGGACAAAGCGCGGACGGTCAGGCTTGCAGTTTCAACATGGCTCCAGTCGATCTCGCCGTCGCGGGCGAGTGCAACCGCGCTCGACAATCGCATGACCTTGCCCGAAAAAGCCCGCAGATGAACCGCTGCTTCGTCGCGATCGCGTGGCTTGTCGAACAGTCGCCCGCCGGCGCTGACGACACTGTCACTGCCGATCACCCAGGGCCCAGCGACGCTTCGCGCCTTGGCGACGGCGAGGCCAAGGGCCAACCCTGCGTCATCGGCTGCGGCCGTCTTGAACGCCGCTTCATCGACCGCTGGCGCAGCCGCTCGATACTCGACGCCGGCGGCGCTTAGCATGTGGCGGCGGATTGGACTGGTCGAAGCGAGGATCAGGGTCATCGGAACAACCTTGTGGAAAAGCCGGCTTGTAACGCTAGCGCGAACATGGGGACGGGCTCAATCGGACGTTTGGCAACCATTCGCCTTCTGCAATTCGAGGAATCATCCACCGGGGATAAGATTCGTCCCCAGACTGTGGATCACGGGTGCGAACAGCGGCGGAGGCAGCAAGGAGAGCACTTCACCCGTGTTGGCAATTTGGGAACAGGTGCCTAAACCCCGCTGTCCCCGGACCAACAGCAACATCAATATTTCTTCTAATTATATATAGGGAGAGAAGAAGGTGGCTTCGAAGCCCGCCGATCTTCCCGAGTCGATTCCAGACAAGCCCTTGCTTGCGGTTCTTGGCGGGCAGATCCGAACGCCGCCACCGATGTGGATGATGCGTCAGGCTGGTCGATACCTTCCGGAATATCGATCCCTTCGCGCTGACCGGGGCGGGTTCCTCGATCTTGTCTACGACAGCAGCGCGGCGGCGGAGGTGACGCTCCAGCCGCTCAGGCGTTTTCCTTCACTCGACGCCGCGATCTTGTTTTCGGACATTCTCATCGTTCCGTTCGCGATCGGGCAGGACCTGGCCTTCCTCGCCGGTGAAGGGCCCCGGCTTACGCCCCGGCTGGTCGATGCGGCGATCGACAGTCTCACCGCCCATACTGGCCGGCTCGATCCGATTTACGAGACCGTGCGCAGGGTCAAGGCCGTGCTCGAACCCGACAAGACTCTGATCGGTTTTGCCGGAAGCCCGTGGACCGTCGCGACCTACATGATCGCTGGCGAGGGCAGCCGCGATCAGGTCGAGGCGCGGCGCCTAGCCTATTCCGATCCTGCAGCGTTCGCAGCGATTATCGAGCGGATCGAGGCGGTGACCCTGGAATATCTGCTCGGCCAGGTCGAAAGCGGCGCGGAAGCGCTGCAATTGTTCGACAGCTGGGCCGGCAGTCTTTCACCCGCACAGTTCGAAGCCTGGGTCATTGCGCCCACCGCGCGGCTGGTTGCGGCGCTCAAGGCGCGGCATCCGAAGCTTCCGGTGATCGGGTTTCCAAAGGGCGCTGGCGGCAAAATCGCGGCTTATGCGCGCGAAACCGGAGTGGACGCGATCGGGCTTGATGAAACGGTCGATCCGGTGTGGGCCGCAAGGCAGCTGCCCGACGGGCTGGTGGTCCAGGGCAATCTCGATCCACTGGCACTCATTGCTGGTGGCAAGACACTCGACGAGGCGGTCTTGCACATTCTTGACGCGTTCAGCGGCCGGCCTCACATCTTCAATCTCGGGCACGGAATTCTGCCGGATACTCCGATCGACCATGTCGACCGGCTGATCAGCCGAGTGAAGGAACGCAAGTGAACGATTATGTCGGTTGGCTTGGTCTAGCCTATCCCTGGGTCAAGGCGGCTCATGTGACCTTCGTCATATTCTGGATGGCCGGACTGTTCCTGCTTCCGCGGCTTTACGTCTACCACCAGGAATGCGCGCCGGGGTCGCCGGAGGATCGTGCGTGGATCGAGCGCGAAGGCCGGGTCCGGTCGATCATCCTGACCCCCGCGATGGTGGTTGTGTGGGCGCTCGGCCTGATGCTTGCCTTCCATGTCGGCGTATGGAGCGAAGGATGGTTTCACGCCAAGCTCGGACTGGTGCTGGTGCTGACCGGCTATCAGGGGTGGCTTGCCGCCTATGGCAAGAAGCTCGCTCGGGGAGAGCGGTCGCTGTCAGGTAAGGCAGTGCGGCTGCTCAATGAAATCCCGGGAATTATCGCGGCGATTATCGTCGTTTTGGTCATCGTGCGGCCTTTCTAGGCTGCGCGACAACAAAGGCGTTCGACCTTTCTAGGCGCTGATGCACGTCGCCCAGATTGACGTCGCCCTGATTGACATGGGCGATGCCCGGACATACCTCGAATCCGAAGCGTATCCGGCCAGGTCTTTTCCGATCAGCCGACCGTTTTTCCAGTTTGTGCGGCGTCCTGCTGCCCTCCAGCTCTGTCGACCAACCCGCGTAGCTCGAGCAAAATCCCCAAGAAAAGACCCGTTATGCATTTGAAAGAATTGAAAAAGAAAAAGCCCGCCGAACTGGTCGCAACGGCCGAGGAAATGGGCGTCGAGGGCGCGTCGACGATGCGCAAGCAGGATCTGATGTTCTCGATCCTCAAGATCGAGGCCGAAAATGGCGTTGAGATCATGGGCTCGGGCACGATCGAGGTGCTCAACGACGGTTTTGGCTTCCTGCGTTCGCCAGAAGCCAATTATCTCGCTGGCCCGGACGATATCTATGTTGCGCCGGTCATGGTTCGGCGCTTCGGGCTGCGAACCGGGGATACGGTCGAGGGCGAGATTCGCGGACCCAAGGACGGCGAGCGATATTTTGCGCTGACCCGGGTGACGACGATCAACTTCGACGATCCCGACCAGGTCCGCCACCGGGTGAATTTCGACAATCTCACGCCGCTCTATCCCGACGAAAAGTTGAAGCTCGATTCGCTCGACCCGACGATCAAGGACAAGTCGGCGCGGGTGATCGACATCGTTTCGCCGCTCGGCAAGGGCCAGCGCGCGCTGATCGTTGCACCGCCGCGCACCGGCAAGACGGTCCTGCTCCAGAACATTGCGCGGGCGATTACCGACAACAACCCCGAAGTAATACTGATCGTCCTGCTGATCGACGAGCGGCCCGAAGAGGTCACCGACATGCAGCGCTCGGTCAAGGGTGAAGTCATTTCCTCGACCTTCGACGAGCCCGCATCGCGCCACGTCCAGGTCGCCGAAATGGTCATTGAAAAGGCCAAGCGGCTGGTCGAGCACAAGAAGGATGTGGTGATCCTGCTCGATTCGATCACCCGCCTCGGCCGCGCCTACAACACCGTCGTGCCGAGTTCGGGCAAGGTCCTGACCGGCGGTGTCGACGCCAACGCACTGCAGCGCCCCAAGCGCTTTTTCGGCGCCGCCCGAAACATCGAGGAAGGTGGATCGCTGTCGATCATCGCGACTGCCTTGATCGATACCGGCTCCAAGATGGACGAAGTGATCTTCGAAGAGTTCAAGGGTACTGGAAACAGCGAAATCGTGCTTGATCGCAAGGTTTCCGACAAGCGCATCTTCCCTGCTCTCGATGTCGGCAAGTCCGGCACCCGCAAGGAGGAATTGCTGGTCGATCAGAACGTCCTCACCAAGATGTGGGTGCTGCGCCGGATCCTGATGCAGATGGGAACCATCGATGCGATGCAGTTCCTGCTCGACAAGATGAAGGACGCCAAGTCGAACGAGGACTTCTTCGCAAGCATGAACCAATAGATCGACCGTGATGATCCCGTTTCCGCACCTTGATTTCGGGGCGGTTCTGACCGCGGGCGGAATGGCCAAGCTTGGTCAGATCATCATCGGCGACCTCACCATGGCCGGCGACAATGTCGTCATCATGGGTTCGCTGGCGTCGGGTCTCCCGGCCAGGGAACGCCGCAAGGTGCTGCTGTTCGGCGTCGGCATGGCGCTGGTCTTCCTGATCGTTTTCGCGCTTCTCGCAACCCAGTTGCTCAAGATCACCGGGCTGATCTTCGCCGGCGGCCTGTTGCTGCTGTGGGTTGCCTACAACATGCTGCGTGAGCTTCGGCCGAGGTCGCATGTCATTGCCGACGATCCCGCGACGGCGGAGCGCGAGGGTCCGCCGGCGACCAAGACGCTGCTTCAGGCGGCCATCCAGATCACTATCGCCGATCTTAGCATGAGCCTCGACAACGTCCTTCTGGTCGCATCGATTGCGCGCGAAGAACCGGCACTGCTGTTCATCGGCCTCAGCTTCTCGGTCTTGTTCATGGGGCTTGCCGCAAGTTACGTCGCGCAGCTCATCCGTCGCTACCACTGGATCAACTACATCGGGCTCGCAGTCATCCTATGGGTGGCCGCGAACATGATCCATGAAGGCTGGGTGGGGGGCGAACACATAATGGGCTTGAGGACCGTCGTCGGGCTCGGCTAGCAGGCCGCATGGACTTGGCTGGATTCTTCGAACCACAGGCGCTGTCCGCGTTCCTGCAGATCGTGGCGATTGACGTCGTCCTCGCCGGCGACAATGCGATCGTCGTTGGCGCGCTCGCCGCGGGCCTGCCCGAGGCACAGCGCAAGAAGGTCATCCTCATCGGCGTCCTTGCGGCGCTTGGCTTGCGAATAGCGTTCGCACTTCTCGTTTCGCAACTGCTTCAGGTGGTTGGGCTGGTCCTTGCCGGCGGGCTTTTGCTGCTGTGGGTCGCGTGGCGGATGTATCGCGAACTTGGCCACAAAGGCGAAAGCGCGGGAAGCGAGGAGGTCGTCGGGGACGAGAACAGCGGTCTTGCTTCGTCGAAGAGCTTCGCGGGCGCGGCGTGGGGTGTTGCCCTCGCCGATGTCAGCATGAGCCTCGACAACGTACTGGCGGTTGCCGGCGCTGCACGCGAGCATCCCTGGGTGCTGGTATTCGGCCTCGTCCTGTCGGTGATCCTGATGGGCGTCGCTGCAAATCTCATTGCCAGATATGTCGAGCGATATCGCTGGATTGCGTGGGGCGGGCTGATCGTGATCCTGTGGGTAGCGGCCAAGATGATTTACGAGGGCGCCCACCATGTTGCGCCGGTGATCGCGCCATTCTTTAGCTGAGGCGGGCATGGCGCGGGACACGATTTTTGCGCTGTCGAGCGGTCGTCC
>JBDSSR010000136.1:0-11354 GCA_039928675.1 Sphingomicrobium sp.
ACTGACTGAATCCGGGTCCCCAGTGTTCCTGGGCTTTGTCGATTGAGCGCGTCCGCATTCGCGAGCTTAAGGCATAGATGCGGGCATGTAGGACAGAACTTTCTGATGTCTGCTTTGGGTGGAAAGCGGACATTGGCCGTCTCCTTGGCGCGCCGTCAGCGCGAAAAGGCCCGCCCGATGTATCCGGACGGGCCTCTTGGTCCTGGAGGCCAGCAGCTCTCGCTACTACCCTTCGGTCGGGAAAACCCTAGCGCCAAGGCCACTCGTTAGCATCGATGACACCGTCGTGGTTGATGTCGTACCGCGCCCAAGAGGTGGAATTCCAATATTCGTCGTTGCTCAGCCAGCCATCACCATTTGTATCGAAGGCCCGATAGCTGGGCTCCCATGTCGCGCGGTTGTACGTCGGGTAGAAGCCGCCGCCGTACCAGCAGTTCGCATATTCGGCCTGCGTGATCCGACCGTCATGGTTTGCGTCCCAGTTGACGTAGCCAGCCGTTCGATAGTTGTTCCACTCGGCAGTCGAAATACGGCCGTCGGCATTTGCGTCGATCACCACTGTACCACAGGGGGTGTAGGTCGCATGTGGATCAAACGCCGAAGCAACTGACGAGACATCGCTCGCTACGCCGCGAACTGTGTTGCAGCCAGAAATGAGGGCTGTGGAAGTGAGCAAACACACTGCAAATGATATACGCACGTGAAGTCTCCTGTTGTGGGGCCCAAACTCAACCGAATTCCAGAAAGCAGGGCACTCAGGCTAAACTGTTCGCTTAAGGAGCTGTTCCGCTGCCGTTCCGGTCGCCTCACGGTGACTGTCAACGTTAGTTCGGGCTTAATGGCTGCAACGGGTCGAAAGCAGACACTTCGCTAATGGCAGGAATGGGTCGAAAGCTGCCATTAGCCGCTGACGCCGATTGATGCGTCACGCGGGGTGAACCCGACATCGCGCTTGGATGGCTCGCTTCAGCAAGCCAACCGAACGAGCGCGACCCGTCGGCCGGCATTAACTTGACGGCCATCTCCGATTTTCGCTGTCTTCGAGCCCGATCCTAGGCGGCTTCCATCTTGCGGGCGTTGCGCTTGCGTTCGTGCGGGTCGAGGTAGCGCTTGCGGATGCGGATGACCTTGGGTGTGACTTCGACCAGCTCGTCGTCCTGGATGTAGGCGATCGCCTGCTCCAAAGTCATTCGCCGTGGCGGAGTCAGGCGAACGCCTTCATCCTTGGGGCCGCTGGCGCGGAAATTGGTCAGCTGCTTGGTCTTTAGCGGATTGACCTCAAGATCGTGGACCTTGGCATTCTCGCCGATGACCATCCCTTCATAAAGGTCGTCGCCGGGCGAGATGAACAGCACTCCCCGCTCCTCCAGCATGTTGAGTGCATAGGCCACCGCCTTGCCCCGCTCCATCGAGATCAGGACTCCGTTCTGGCGGCCGGTGATTGGTCCCTTGTAGGGGCCGTATTTCTCGAACAGGCGGTTCATGATTCCGGTCCCGCGGGTGTCGGACAGGAACTCGCCATGATAGCCGATCAGGCCGCGGCTCGGGGCCGAAAAGGTCAGCCGGGTCTTCCCCCCGCCCGACGGGCGCATGTCGATCATCTCGGCCTTGCGCAGCGCCATCTTGTCGATGACCGTTCCGGAAAATTCGTCGTCGACGTCGACGACAACGGTCTCGTAGGGCTCCTCGCGGCCGCTTGGGCCGTCGCGGAACAGGACTCGCGGGCGCGAAATCGACAGCTCGAAGCCTTCGCGGCGAAGCGTCTCGATGACCACGCCAAGCTGAAGCTCGCCGCGCCCGGCGACTTCGAAGCTGTCGTTGTCCGAAGCCATCGTCACCCGGATCGCGACATTGCCCTCGGCTTCTCGCTCGAGCCGGTCGCGGATCACCCGGCTTTGCACCTTATCGCCATCACGGCCGGCATAGGGACTGTCGTTGACCGAAAAGCTCATTGCCAAGGTCGGCGGGTCGATCGGCCGTGCGTGGAGCGGCTCGGTTACCGCGATATCGGCGATGGTGTTGGAAACGGTGGCGTTGATCAGCCCGGCAATTGCGACAATGTCACCCGCTTGCGCGCTTTCGACCGGCACCCGCTCGAGCCCGCGAAAGGCGAAAACCTTGGTCGCCCGACCTTCCTCGACCTTGTTGCCGTCAACGTCGATGGCCTTGATCGGCATGTTGACGTTCAAGCGGCCGCTTTCGATCCGCCCGGTCAGGATTCGGCCGAGGAACGGATCGCGGTCAAGCAAGGTGGTCAGCATCTTGAACTCGCCGTCGGGATCGAGACCGGGCGCTGGCACGTGAGTGACGATGGCTTCGAACAAGGGCGTCAGGTCGCCGTCGCGAACATCGTCGGTGGCGCCTGCGTAACCGGCGCGGCCGCTGGCGTAGAGCGTCGGAAAATCGAGCTGTTCGTCATTGGCTTCAAGATTGAGGAACAATTCGAAAATTTCGTCGAGCACTTCCGCCGCGCGCGCGTCGGGACGGTCGATCTTGTTGACTACGACGATCGGCTTCAATCCCAGCGCGAGCGCCTTGCCGGTGACGAACTTGGTCTGGGGCATCGGCCCTTCGGCCGCGTCGACCAGCAGAATAACACCATCGACCATCGACAGGATTCGCTCGACCTCGGCGCCGAAATCGGCGTGGCCGGGGGTGTCGACGATATTGATGTGGGTCACTTCGCCGGCGGCGTTGGGCCATTCAACCGAGGTGCATTTGGCGAGGATGGTGATCCCGCGCTCTTTCTCGAGGTCGTTCGAATCCATCGCCCGCTCCTCGATTCGCTGGTTGTCGCGAAACGTGCCCGACTGGCGGAAAAGCTGGTCGACAAGGGTCGTCTTGCCGTGATCGACGTGCGCGATGATCGCGACGTTGCGCAGGTTCATACTGATTTTTCCGGAAAAAATGTTCGCGGGCGCCATACTGAAATCGGTCCGATGGTGCAATGCAGCATGAACGCCTCGTCCGCTCGTTTGTTATGTCTGTGCGATAACCAGCCACCAGTGGCAAAGTGTCATGCCTCGTGGCGCTGTTACGCCAAAGCAGGATCGCACTGCCCGGTATAGCGAAGACCGCTTCGAAATGCGCGGTGTTTCACACTCACAGGCTTTAAAGGCCTCAAGCCCCCCGTTCGAGGATCTCGAGGGCGCGCTCGACTGCCCGAAGCTCGCTGTGCGCGAGGCGTTCGAGCTTTGCCACCAGATGGCTTGCGCTGGATGCGCCCGATTCAAGATATTGCCGGCCGCCGGCGGTCAGTCGAAGTGCCAGCCGGCGGCGATTGTCCGGGTCCTGGGTGCGTTCGACCAAAGCCGACCGAACCAGCGCGTCGACCGAGCGGCTGACCGCGGGCGCCCCGCGGCCGACCTTGCGCGCAATCTGGTTGAGCGTTGCCGGCTCGGCTGCTGCAATCGCCGTCAGGAGCTTGCGCCGCGCCCGTTCCGCGCGCTCGGCCGGACCGTCCGCGACCCACATCTGGGCAACGCTGTTGAACCGCGACGCAATCGCCGCTGGAGTCGATCCCCCGAACATGGTTTGTAGCTTAACAAATGTTGGGGCATTCGCAACATTGCCTCCGCCAACCGACCTTTACCTTGCGCGATCTGACGCTCAACGCGATGACGCGATTGTGACCAGTCCAGCAAATCTCCCGCCAATCCCCCGCGCGCCAATTCCCCGCGCGCCAATTCCCCGAAACGTCTGGGTGCTCGGGTTCGTCAGCCTGCTGATGGATTTGTCGAGCGAGATTTATCACGCGCTCCTCCCCGCCTTCGTCACCATCGTCCTTGGGCTTCCAGTCACGATGCTTGGGGCGATCGACGGAATTGCCGAAGCCACGGCCAATTTCGGCAAATTGTTTTCGGGCCGGCTGTCGGATCGAGGCCGTCGGCGGAAGCCATGGATTCTCGCCGGCTATGGTCTTGCCGCTCTGTCCAAGCCCTTGTTCCCGCTTGCCGCCAGCGGCCCGATGGTCATGGCGGCGCGGTTCACCGACCGCATCGGCAAGGGCATTCGCGGCGCTCCGCGCGACGCCATGGTTACCGACGAAACTCCGCCCGAAATCCGCGGCCGCGCCTTTGGCCTGCGCCAGTCGCTCGATACGGTCGGCGCATTGCTTGCGCCGCTTGCCGCAATCGGGCTGATGCTGCTGTTCGCCAACGACGTCCGGACGGTGTTCTGGATCGCGGTGATCCCGGCGGCTGCGTCGCTGGTCACCGCCTGGATTGCACTGCGCGAACCCGAAAGCCGTCTTGCGCCGTCAAAGCCATCGCCCTTTTTCGCCGGCTTTCGCCAGCTCAACGCCGAAACCCGACGGTTGCTTGGCGTCGGGTTCTTGTTTGCACTGGCGCGGTTTTCCGAAGCCTTTCTGATCCTCAAGGGCATCGATGTCGGGCTTGGCGAGGCGTGGTCGCCGGTCACTTTGGCGATCTTCAACCTGGCGTTCGTCGCGCTTGCCTATCCCGCCGGAGCGCTGAGCGACCGGATCAAGCCGCGCCTGATCCTGATGGTCGGCCTTGCAGTACTGATCGCGGGCAACCTCGTTCTTGCCAACAGCCACGGTTTGGCCGGGCTGATCATCGGAGTGACGCTATGGGGCGCGCACATGGCGCTGACCCAGGGCATTTTCTCGCGCATGATCGCCGACGCCGCTCCGGCCGAGCTTCGCGCCACGAGCTTTGGCGCCTTCTGGTTCGTGACCGGCATCGCCTCACTTCTCGCAAGCCTTGGCGCCGGCTTGCTGTGGGACCGCCACGGCCCCGATGCGACCTTCATGACCAGCGCGGTCGTCGCCGCCGCAGCGCTTGCGCTTCTGGCGCTGCTTCCCGACCAGCGAACCCCGCGCAGCGCTTGAGGCCGCGACCGGACCAACGACCGCCGCCTAGCGAGTAAAATATTCTCCATTGCCGGACTTTTTGACAAGCAGGCTCGACAGACTGAAGTCGGGCTTCATCCGCTCTTCCTGGCGCTTCAGTCCCTCGACAATCGTCGCCAGCCCGACGCTGTCCGCCCAGTGCATCGGCCCGCCGCGATAGACCGGCCAGCCATAGCCGTAGACCCACACCACATCGATGTCCGACGCGCGCTGGGAAATGCCTTCCTCGAGGATCTTGGCGCCTTCATTTACCATTGTGTAAATCGTCCGCTCGACGATTTCCTCGTCACTGATGTCGCGCCGCTCGACGCCTTGCTGCTTGGCGAAATCGGCGATGATCTGCTCGACCACCGGCGACGGGCTTGGCCGCCGCTTGTCGTCATAATCATAGAAGCCCGCGCCCTTTTTCTGGCCCCAGCGGTCGATCGCGCACAACGCGTCGCGGACATTTTCGACCCGCTTGGGGTCACGGTGCCAACCGATGTCGACTCCCGCCAGATCGGCCATCTGGAACGGGCCCATCGGCATTCCGAACTCGACATGGACCCGGTCGATCTGCTCGGGCGTCGCCCCTTCGAGCAGCAGCTTGGTGGCCTCCACCTGGCGCGGCATCAGCATGCGATTGCCGATGAAACCGTGGCACACTCCGGCGACCACCGCGACCTTGCGGATTTTCCGGGCGAGCTGCATTACCGTCAACAGCACGTCGGGCGCGGTCTTCGCCCCGCGCACTACTTCGAGCAGCTTCATGATGTTGGCCGGCGAGAAGAAGTGCGTGCCCACCACGTCGCCGGGACGCGAGATGCTTGCAGCGATCTCGTCCACGTCGAGATACGACGTATTGGACGCAAGGATCGCGCCCGGCCTGGCAATCGAGTCGAGCCGCGCGAACACCGCTTTCTTGACGTTCATCTCCTCGTAAACCGCCTCGATGATCAGATCGCAGTCGGCAAGCGCCTCGAAATCGAGCGTGGGGTTGAGCAGGCCCATCGCCGTCCCGACCTGCTCGGCGGTCAGCTTGCCGCGCTTGGCGCTGGCTTCGTAATTGCGGATTATGACCCCGGTTCCGCGGTCGAGTGCGTCCTGCGCGGTCTCGACGATCGTCACCGGGATTCCGGCCGACAGGAAGTTCATCGAAATCCCGCCGCCCATGGTCCCGGCGCCAATCACTCCGACGCGCGCGATGGCGCGCGGCTCGGTGCCTTGCGCCAATCCTTCGATCTTGCTTGCCTTGCGCTCGGCAAAGAAGAAATATTGCTGCGCTTTGGCCTGGCTCCCGCTCATCAGTTCCATGAACAGCTTGCGCTCTTCTATGACCCCTTGGCCATAGGGCATCTGGGTGGCGGCCCGGACTGCTTCGATGTTCTTCATCGGCGCGTCGAACCCGCGAAACTTCTTGCCGAAATCGCGCTGGAAATCGTCGAACACCGAATTGTCGACCCCATCGACCTTGTCCTGCCGTTCCGACGACCTGGGCAGCGGCCCGATGTCGCGCACTTCTTCGGCATAGCCCACCGCGTGCGGGATGAGGTCACCCTGGACGATCCGGTCGACAAGGCCGCAATCGAACGCATCCTGAGCACCGATCGGAGCCCCGGTCGCGACCATTTCGAGCGCCTTGCGAACCCCGACGAGGCGCGGCAGGCGCTGGGTTCCGCCAGCGCCTGGAAGCAGGCCGAGCTTGACTTCGGGGGTGCCCATCTTGGCCTTCGGGTCGGCCACTCGATAATGGCAGGCAAGCGCGACTTCGAGCCCGCCGCCAAGAGCGGTGCCGTGGATCGCGGCGACCACCGGCTTGGTGCAATTCTCGATGACGTCGACGACCATCGGCAGCCACGGTTGCTGCGGCGGCTTGCCGAATTCGGTGATGTCGGCGCCGGCGAAAAAGGTCTGTCCCTCGCACGCAATAACTACCGCTTTGACGCCAGCATCGCCATCAGCCTGCGCAATCGCATCGACCAGCCCCTGACGGACCGCGGTCGACAGCGCATTGACCGGCGGATTGTTCGACAGGACGATCAGGACATCGCCATGTATGCGCGTCGTGATCGGGCTTTGGGCGGTGGTTTGCGGGGCATCGGTCATGTCGGTTCTCCAGCTTGCGGCGCTAAGGCGCGGGCGACTGCCTTGCAAGGTTGCGCGTGACCCTTGTCCGCGATGCGCGGCGCGGCCATAGGAGCGGCAAATCCGATCAAGCGTCAGGCGGGACCAATGAAAGCGCGCGTGTTCATCACCTTGAAGCCCGGAGTGCTCGATCCCCAGGGCAAGGCGATTCACCATGCGCTCGAAGGTCTGGGTTTTGCGGGGGTCAATGACGTCCGCGCCGGAAAGATGATCGAGCTCGACGTCGCCGATGGCATCGACGATGCGCAAATCGAGGATATGTGCCGCAAACTTCTCGCCAACACCGTGATCGAGAATTTCCGAATCGAGCGGCCAGAAGACGCGCGGCCTGAGGACGGGGAGGCATGAACGCCGCGGTCATCGTTTTTCCCGGGTCCAACTGCGACCGCGACCTGGCCGTCGCGCTGGAGCTTGTCACCGGCCGCAAGGCCGCGATGGTGTGGCACAAGGACAGCGAACTTCCCGACGGCGTGGATTTCATCGGGATTCCCGGCGGCTTCTCCTACGGCGACTATCTGCGTTCAGGAGCGATGGCGGCGCGTTCGCCGATCATGCGCGCAGTGACGAACGCCGCCGGCCGCGGGGTCCCGGTGATCGGCATCTGCAACGGCTTCCAGGTCCTGACCGAGGCCGGGCTTCTGCCCGGCGCGTTGATGCGCAATGCGCGGTTGAGCTTCGTCTGCCGGCCGGTGCCGCTGCGCGTCGAAAACAGCCAGTCGCTGTTCACCAGCGGCTATGAAGCGGGCCAGACAATCACCTTTCCGGTCGCTCACCACGACGGCAATTACCAGGCCGACGAAGCGACCCTTGACCGGCTCGAAGGCGAAGGCCGGGTCGCCTTCCGCTACCTTGACGAGGTCAATGGCTCGGCGCGCTCAATCGCCGGGATCATCAACGACAGCGGCAATGTCCTTGGCCTCATGCCCCACCCCGAACGCGCGCTCGAACCCGCGCACGGCAACACCGACGGGCGGCTGCTGTTCGAAGGCCTGCTCGAAACCGTCGCCGCCTGAGGCTTACTCGTCGAGCGTGAATGGCGTGAAGTCGGTGCCGACATCGTACACATCGACCCCTTCCTTGCGCTTGAGCCAGCCGACCACCGCATAGGTGAAGGGCGTCAACAACGCTTCCCAGCCGACCTTGAGTACGAACTGGCTGACCATCACCGCGCCAAGCGTCGCGACCGGCCAGTCGGCCATTCCATAAAATGCCAGCGGATAGAAAATCAGGCTGTCGGCGCCCTCGCCGATGACCGTGCTTCCGATCGTCCGGGTCCACAAATGCTTGCCCGCGGTCCAGATCTTCATCTTGGCCAGCACTACCGAATTGAGGATATCGCCGACGAAGAATGCCGCCATCGACGCGCCGATGATCCGCCAGCCCGATCCGAACACGCGTTCATAGGCCGCTTGCCCGGTCCACCCTTCTGCAACCGGCAGATGGACCACGGTCCATTCCATCACCGCCATGAACGCCAGCGCCGCGAACCCGCACCAGATTGCCCGCCGGGCCCGGGCGTAGCCATAGACCTCGGTCAATATGTCATCGATGACATAGGATATCGGGAAAAACAGGATGCCCGCGCCGAAGGGCCACGATCCGATTCCCGGCAGGCTGATCACCGACCGCTTTTCGGCTCCGACGACGTTGGACAGCAGCAGGATGACGACGAACGCCGCCATGACGAAATCGAAATAGCGGAAGCGCGCGCCATGCAGCGACCGCGCCTCTACGTGCCGAAGCCCCTCCCCGTTCATCATCCAAGGCTAACGCGGTTCCGTGGCGCGTCAATTGGCGTTAGTCAGTCCGCTGCGCGCGCCCGTAGCTCAGCTGGATAGAGCACGAGCCTTCTAAGCTTGAGGTCGTAGGTTCAAGTCCTACCGGGCGCGCCAGACTGGGGGAATAGAATGTTGGAGAATTTGCACAGCGCGCTCGGGTTGGCATTGATCAGCGTTTCGGCAACCGCTCCGCAGCCGCTCGATCCGGCGCACGCGATCGTCGAGTTTTCGACCTATTGCGCCAACAGCAGGCCGATCTGGCGCAAGTCGCTGTGCGGCCCCCTTCTGTTCGTAGATCCTGCGACCAAGACCGCCGTCGCGAGCTTCAATCCTGGCGTTGCCGGATTCCATCGCGAAGGCCCGGTGTGGGTCGGGCCGTTGCCGCCCAACATCGGCATCGCCAATACGTCGGTGGAAATCGCCGGCAAGCGCGTCGCCGAAATCTTGCTGCCACTGCCCGCCGACGCACTCGAACGGCGAATCCTGATCAGCCACGAATCCTTTCACCGAATCCAGCCGGCGCTTGGGTTCAAGGGCGCCGAAGCCGACAACGGCCATTTGGACGAGCGCGATGCGCGCATTTACGCCCGTCTTGAAGTTGAAGCGCTGAAGGCCGCACTGACCCGCAAGACCTGGCGGGCGGCGGCGCGCGAAGCACTGTCATATCGCGCTGCGCGGATGGCGCGATATCCGCAAGCCAGAGCGGCTGAAGGCAGCCTGATCGCGAACGAGGGCATCGCCGAATATACCGGCCTGCGAGTCGGCGCCGGAGTGCGAGCGAGGAGTGTCGCGTTGCAACGACTGGACGGAGTGACCGACCGACCGTCGCTGATCCGTTCGTTCGGCTATGTCGTCGGACCGGCCTACGGGTTGCTGCTCGACCGCACGAACCAGCGCTGGCGCACCGCCGCGCTGAAAGGCGAGCCGATGCCCGACCTGCTAGCCAATGCCCTCGGCGGTAGGGTTCGTCAGCAACCGGCAATGGCCCGATATGGCGGCGCACGAATCGCAGCCGAGGAAACTGCTCGAGACTCGAAAATCCAGGCGCGGAAGTCCGAGCTGACCGCGCGGCTGGTGGATGGGCCAACCGTGACCTTCGCGTTCGAAAGCATGAACATCGATTTCAACCCGAACACCGTCTTCGCGCTTGGCGACGCCGGAAATGTTTACAGCCAGGCCACCAAAATTCGGGACCATTGGGGCGCATTGAGCGCCACTGGCGAGTTACTGCTGTCGCCCGACTGGAAGTTCGCACGCGCCCCGGGACCTGCCAGGATCGATGGCCGGACGGTGAGTGGTCCGGGCTGGTCGGCAGAACTGGCGCCGGGCTATTCGATGGTACCGGGCGACCGGCCCGGGGATTACCGCCTCCGCAAGGACTAGCGGCG
Organism: Sphingomicrobium sp.; assembly: GCA_039928675.1. Classification (GTDB taxonomy): domain Bacteria; phylum Pseudomonadota; class Alphaproteobacteria; order Sphingomonadales; family Sphingomonadaceae; genus Sphingomicrobium. The sequence continues at coordinate 10,164 of JBDSSR010000136.1, forward strand.
GCTTCACGGCACCAGCTTCCCCGGGTTCATGATGCCGAGCGGATCGAGCGCCTGCTTGATGGCTCGCATCGCGGCGAGATCGCCGGGGGCCCCAAGCCGGGCGAGTTCGGCGCGCTTCAACTGGCCGATGCCATGCTCGGCCGAAATTGATCCGCCCGCCGCGGTGACGAGATCGTCGACCAGCCGGGTGATTGCAGCGCCTTCGCCATCGTACCAGTCCGGAGCCGCGCGCCCGTTCGATCGAACATGGAAATGGATATTGCCGTCGCCAAGGTGGCCAAAGCCGCTCGCCGCGACTCCCGGAAAAGCGCGTTCGACCGCGCCTGCGGCCTTGATGAGAAAGCGCGGCATGTCCGCCACCGGCACCGAGATGTCGTGGGCCAGAGTCGGCCCTTCGGCGCGCTCGGCCTCCGAAATCGAATCGCGGATTTTCCACAAGGCGTCGGCCTGCGCCTCGTTCGCGGCGATCACCGCGTCGCTGATCAGCCCCTGTTGATGGGCCGCCCCCAGAAGCGCCTCGATTTCGCCGGCGAGTCCGCTCGAAGCATCGGGCGCGGCCGCTTCGACCAGCACGTGCCAGCGGTGTTTGCCCGACAGCGGCGGGCGCGTAGCCGGAATGTGTTTGAGGACCAGATCGAGCGAGTCCTGCGGAACCAGCTCAAAGCCCTCGACCGCGCTGGACCGCGCTTCCAGGAAACGCAGCAAATCGAGCGCCCGCTCCGGCGTCTCAACCGCGGCCCACGCCACAACCCGCGCACCAACCGCCGCGACCAGCTTCAGCGCAACCGCGGTAATCACGCCAAGCGTCCCTTCGGCCCCGATCAGCAGCTGGTCGAGGCTGTAGCCGCGATTGTCCTTTTTGAGCGCACCCAGCCCGCTGTGAACGCTGCCATCCGGAAGCACCGCTTCAACGCCCGCTACCAGCGCCCGCATCGTTCCGAACTTGAGCACCTGGGTGCCGCCGGCGTTCGTCGAGGCAAGCCCGCCGATTGTGCAGCTGCCGCGCGCCCCGAGCGTCAGCGGAAAGCGCATTCCCTTCGCGCTCGCCGCTTCGTGCAGCGTTTCGAGCACCACCCCCGCCTCGGCCACTGCAAGGCGATTGTCGGCACTGATCGAGCGGACCCGGTTCATCCGCCGAAGCGACAGCAGCAACGCCGATCCGTCGGCTGGCGGAGTCGCGCCCCCCGCCAT
>JBDSSR010000137.1:0-3496 GCA_039928675.1 Sphingomicrobium sp.
CCGACGAGGGGTTGATCGACAGTGCTCCGGGCCGTGCATTCCATCAGTCGGGCGGAATTCCCAAGGTCACTGTGCTGCGCGTGGCCGCGGTCGACGACGGCGGCAACGTCTGGGCGGTTCCCGAGCAATGGCAGGCGGACACCCCGGCGCCGCGCGTGCGGGTTTTCGAACGGGGCCGGAAGGGCGCGCTCGGCATTGGCGACAGGGTCCTCGCCCGGACCGAGCAGAAGGGCGACGGCTGGATCGCTTCCCCACTGAAAAAGCTCGAGCGCTCGGCCGAAATGGTGCTCGGCGTGGTTCGAAAGGACCGCGATCGGCACTGGCTGTCGCCCATCGACAAGCGCGAGCGGCGGGAGTTTCCGATCCAGGATCTCAAGGATTCTGAACCGGGCGATCTGGTGCTGTGCGAAGTCACCGGTCGGCCGCCGCGAGTGACAGTTCGGGTCGATGCGGTGCTTGGCGATCCGTTCGCTCCCAGAAGCTTCAGCCTGATCGCGATCCACAAGCACGGCTTGCGCCACGAATTCGCGCCAGAGGCGATAGAGGAGGCCAATCGCGTCGCCACGCAGCCGCTGAACCAGCCTTTGGGCGAGCGCGAGGACCTGACCCATTTGCCGATCGTCGCAATCGACCCGGCCGACGCCCGCGATCACGACGATGCCATCTGGGCCGAGGCCGACCAGGACCCCGACAATCAAGGCGGCTGGACCGCGATCGTCGCAATCGCCGACGTCAGCTTTTACGTCCGTCCCGGGTCACAGCTCGATCGTGAGGCGCGGGCGCGGGGCAACAGCGTCTATTTTCCCGACCGGGTAGTGCCGATGCTCCCTGAGGAGCTATCAGCGGACATCTGCTCGTTGAAGTCCGGGGAAGACCGGGCCGCTCTCGCCTGCCACCTCAAGATCGGTGCCGACGGAGCGATTCGGAGCTTCCGCTTTACGCGTGCCCGGGTTCGGATCGCGGCCAACATTGCGTATGAGGACGCGCAGGCGGCAATCGACGCCGCCAACGAACAGCGCGTCGAGGTCGCTTCTCCGACCTGCGCGATGCCGCCGGTCGAGGGTCGGGTCGCGGCCGAACTGGTCGAACAATCTCTGAAGCCGCTGTGGGCCTGCTGGCGCGCACTGCTGGCGGCCCGGCGCAAGCGCGGCCCGCTCGAGCTCGACCTTCCCGAGCGCCGTGTGGTGCTCGACGAAAAAGGCCGAATCGCCTCGATCGCGGCGCGCGAGCGGCTCGATGCCCACCGCCTTGTCGAAGATTATATGATAGCCGCCAACGTAGCCGCGGCGCGCGCGCTGGAAGCGAAGAAGGCGGCGGTGATGTACCGCGTCCATGAAACGCCGAGCCGCGAGAAGCTGGTCGCGCTCAAGGATTATCTGGCGACCTTCGGGATCGAGTTCGCGCTTGGCCAAGTGATCAAACCCGCGACCTTCAACCGGATCATCGAGGGACTGGGCGAAAGCGCCGAGTCCGACAAAACCAGCGGCCGGGCCGAAATCATGGAGCAAATCCTGCGGACCCAGATGCAGGCGCGCTATGGCCCCGAGCGGCTCGGTCACTTCGGGCTCGCGCTTGCTACTTACGCGCACTTTACGTCGCCCATTCGGCGCTATGCCGACCTTCTGGTGCATCGCGGCCTGGTCAAGGCCTATGGCCTTGGGGAGGGCGGTCTTCCGGCCGGCGACGAAGAGCGCTTTGTCGCCATCGGCGAGCAGATTTCGATGCTCGAGCGGCGCGCCATGGAAGCCGAGCGGGACACCGTCGACCGCTATGTTGCCGCCTTCCTGTCCGACCGGGTCGGGCAATTGGTTGAATGCCGGATCAGCGGCGTTCAGCCGTTCGGATTTTTCGCAACGGTCGAAAATCTCGGCGGCGACGGCCTGCTGTTCGCCCGCGACCTGGGGCGCGAATATTTTCGCTACGATGAGGCCGCGCGCCAGCTGATCGGAGACGAAACCGGCGAAACCTATCGCATCGGGCAGCGGCTCACGCTGCGCTTGGCGGAGGCCAATCCGGTCACCGGCTCGCTCCGCTTCGAGCTTCCCGAAGGCAGTTACGGAACTCCGCAGCCGCGGCGGTCGGACCGCACGCGCCCAGCCGGGCCAGGGCGACGCGGACGTCCCGCCAACATCCGCCACTCGTCACGGCGGCGATGAACCGATAGGCTCGGCCCAGGAAGGAGACTGACGATGGCCAGTGCAGCTGCACTCGTCGCCCGGGCGAGGCGCGAGATTCAACATCATTTTTTCAGCGCCGACGCGGTTCGGCCCGACCGCGCCTTGCCGTTCGAGCCGGGAAGCGGGATCGAGCGGCGTCAGTTCGAGCGGATGCGTGGCCGCAATATCGTCCGCGAGGAGAGCCCAGGGAAATATTGGATGGACGTCGTTGCCTATGACGTCGATCTTCGCCGCCGCCACCGGATCGTCAAGAACGCGCTGTTCCTCGTCATTGCGATCCTCATCGTCGTCCTGTTGTCGCAGCCCCTGCTATTCGCCTGATCGAAACTTTCACAGTTCCGGGGCCATCTGGCCCATCAACCGTTGTGACGAAAGTCCTCCATGCCCTATAAGATCGCAATCATTGTCGGCAGCCTTCGCGAAGGCAGCATCAACCGCAAGGTCGCACGCTCGATCTGCGCCATCCGCGACGACAACCTCGACTGTTCGATGGTCGAAATCGGCGATCTGCCGCTCTACAATCAGGATTCGGACTCCAGTCCGCCCGAGCAATATGTCCGCTTTCGCGAGCAGATCGGAAGCGCCGACGGGGTCCTGTTCGTCAGTCCCGAATATAATCGCGGAATCCCCGGCGTCCTCAAGAACGCGATCGACGTTGGTTCGCGTCCCTATGGCAAAAGCGTGTTCGACCAGAAGCCCGCCGCTATCGTCACTGCCTCGCCCGGCGGCATCGGCGGATTTGGTGCGAACCATCAAATTCGGCAGTCATGCGTGTTTCTCAACATGCCGGTCATGCAGCAGCCCGAAGCCTATCTCGGTCATGTCACCGACGCCAGTTTCGACGAGTCAGGCTGCCTCAAGGACGGACCTTTAAAGGACCTCGTCGGCAAGGTCGCGCACGCCTTTCACGACTGGGTCGAGATGGTCCATGAATCGCGCCGGCTTCTGGCCGAGGATTCGGCGCACTCGCGGGCACAACAATGACACTTGCCGGCGCCTTGCCGGCATAGTCTAATCGACACCTCGATCGAGGGAGACGACAGCAATGGAACTGCCCTGGCTTCAGCGTTATCAACCGCAAATTCTCGCGCTTCTGCGAATCGTCACCGGCCTGTTGTTCCTGGAGCACGCGACGTCCAAGTTCTTCGCATTCCCGGTTCCATTTGCGGTTCATCCGCTACCGCCGCTGCTTGTGGCCGCCGGGGTCGTCGAACTGGTCGCGGGCATTCTTGTCACTTTGGGGCTGTTCACTCGGCTTGCCGCCTTCATCGCCTCGGGCGAAATGGCGATCGGCTATTTCATGATGCATTTTCCAAAGA